>CAYIDG010000083.1:0-3815 GCA_964362055.1 uncultured archaeon
AATTTGGTGAAGTGATTAATGCAACGGCAGTTACGGGGAGGTTCATGCCGGGAACTTTGACCAATCCACAGTATAAAAAATATTCCGAAGCAGATGCGATGGTGCTCGTGGATCCTCTGGTTGATTACCAGGCATTGAAGGAGGCGGTTAAAGCTAGAGTTCCTTTGGTGGTTGTTTGTGATACCTTCAATGAAACACGCGATATAGATTTTATAATACCTGCAAATAACAAGGGCAAGAAATCTGTTGCTACATTGTTCTGGCTTCTGGCTAGGGAGATACTGAAGGAACGTGGGACGATTAAATCTGATGAGGAATTCGCCTACAAGATAGAAGATTTCGGCGGCAATGAATAAATTTCCTGTAACTACAATCAAGTCATTTCTATTCTTCAAAGCAACCTTTGAACCAACGAAAATCCTTTATATACTGCTTTGTAGAATTGTATTTTGTGGTCATTAAAACCACAACCTATTGTGTTTAAAAGCCTCCAAGGCAACAGAGATTTATGAAGTGCCCATACTGCAGCAGCAACAAAATAAGGGTAGTGGACAAGCGACCAAGCGACGAGAAGGCTATCAGAAGGCGCAGGGAATGCCTTAAATGCAGGAAGAGGTTCACCACATACGAAAGGATTGAAACACATCCGCTGGTTGTGATAAAAAGGGACGGCAGAAGGGAGCCGTTTGACAGGGAGAAGCTGTTGAGAGGCATAACACTCGCGTGCGGCAAGAGGCCTGTATCCCAGGAAGAGATAGAGAAGGCTGTGGATGAAATAGAGGCTGACTTGAGAAACATGGATACAAACGAGATAAAAAGCAGGGCGATAGGCGAGATTGCGATGGAGAAACTAAAAGCGTTGGATGATGTCGCATACATAAGATTTGCATCTGTATACAGGCAGTTCAGAGGCATAGGGCACTTTGAGAAGGAATTGAAGGAATTGAAGAAGAGATAGTATGGATGGATTACTTACAGGCAAAGTAGAACTGATTGGCAACAAAGGATTGAGAATACCAAGGCTATGGACTAAATCTGGGGAGAATGTTTTTGACAAGTTTGGATGGGAAAAGCGTTCTTCTGTCATAAGAAACCCTGATGGCTCTGTTGTTTTTGAGATGCATAATATTGAAATACCAAAATTCTGGAGCCAGAATGCGTTGGACATACTCGCGCAAAAATATTTCAGGAAAAGAGGTGTTCCGCAATTTGATAAAGAAGGCAAACCATTATTAGATTCTTTTGGAAATCCTGTTCTCGGTTCTGAAACATCACTGAAACAAGTTGTACACAGATTGGCAGGGTGTTGGACTTATTGGGGGAAGAAATACGGATATTTTGCATCTGAAGAAGATGCACAAGCGTTTTATGATGAGATTGTCTATATGCTTATAGCTCAAATGGCTGCGCCTAATTCTCCACAATGGTTTAATACAGGATTAAATTGGGCTTATGGAATCACAGGACCGGCACAGGGACATTATTATGTTGATTCTGACACCAAACAGCTGACACGCTCTTCCGACGCATACTCACATCCAGCTCCTCATGCATGTTTTATCCTGCCTGTTAAAGACGACTTGGTTAATGAGGGAGGAATAATGGACTTGTGGGTAAAGGAGGCTAGAATATTCAAATATGGATCTGGCGTGGGAGAAAATTATTCGAATTTGAGAGGTAAGGGCGAGCATTTGTCAGGTGGTGGAGTATCTTCTGGAGTGATGTCGTTTTTGAAGATTGGTGACATGACTGGTGGGTCTATAAAGTCGGGGGGAGTCACACGCAGAGCGGCAAAGATGGTTGTCTTGAATATAGACCACCCAGAGATAGAAGACTTTATTATGTGGAAAGTTAATGAGGAAAAGAAATTCTATGCTTTGGTAAAGGCTGGGCTAGTTCCGAATACTATGGAAGCTGCAGGTGAACATGTCTTTGGTCAGCATTCAAACAATTCGGTTAGAGCTACAGATGAGTACATGAAAGCTGTTATTGAAGATAAGGATTGGGAACTGACTGCAAGAACTGATGGGAAAGCGATGAAAACTGTCAAAGCAAGATACCTATGGGATAAAATTGCAGAATCAGCTTGGGCATGCGCAGACCCTGGATTGCAGTTTGACACGACATTTAATGATTGGCATACCTGTCCTGCATCAGGAAGAATAAACGCAACTAACCCATGCAGTGAGTACGCTTTTTTAGATAATACAGCATGCAATCTAGCTTCTATAAATTTAGGCAAATTCTTGGATGATTCAATTGGAACATTCGACACAGAAGCATTTAAACATGCTATACGCCTATGGACAATTGTTTTGGAAATCTCGGTTTTGATGGCGCAATTTCCCTCAAAAGAAGTGGCTCAACTTAGTTACGACTTCAGGACATTAGGTTTAGGATATACAAATCTAGGCTCAGTCCTGATGAGGCTGGGCATTCCTTACGATTCTGATAAAGGGAGGACTATTTGTGCAGCTATCACAGCGATGATGACTGGGGAGTCTTATGCAACATCTGCAGAGATGGCTAGCTTCCTAGGAACATTTCCAAGATTTGAAAAAAATAGAGAGCATATGCTAAGAGTAATAAGAAACCATCGAAGGGTTGCTTATAGTGCTAGTCAAGATGAGTATGAAGGATTGAATACAATCCCTGTTGGCATTGATCACAATTCTTGTCCTCAATATTTATTGAATGCTGCAATAGAATCATGGGATAGAGCTTTGTTATTGGGAGAAGAATATGGGTATAGGAATGCACAGGCAACTTTGATTGCACCGACTGGGACGATAAGTTTTGTAATGGATGCAGACACAACTGGCATAGAACCTGATTTTGCTTTGGTTAAATTCAAGAAACTAGCTGGTGGTGGTTATTTCAAGATAATCAATTGGTCTGTTTTTACTGCATTGAAGAATTTGAGCTATACGCAGCAACAGATAGAAGATATCGCAAAATATATAGTGGGCACTAATTCATTGAAAGGGGCGCCTTACATCAATGATTTGGCATTGAAGAGAAGGGGTTTTGCAGATGAGGATATACAGAAAATAGAAAAGTCACTTCCTTCTGTCTTTGAGATACAATTTACATTTAATGTTCACACGCTAGGAAAAGATTGTTTAGAGAGATTAGGATTTAAACCGGAGCAATACAATTCACCTACATTCGATTTGCTAAATGCTTTAGGTTTTACTCAGGCTGAGACTGATGCTGCTAATGAATATGTTTGCGGAACTATGACTGTAGAAGGGGCTCCTCATTTGAAAGAAGAGCATTATTCTGTTTTTGACTGCGCAAACAAGTGCGGGAAGAAAGGAAAAAGATTCATAGATTACATGGCTCATGTGAAGATGATGGCTGTAGCGCAACCATTCCTATCTGGCAGCATTAGCAAAACAATAAACATGCCGAATGAAGCTACTGTTGTTGATGTTCAGAAGGTTTACATGGAGAGCTGGAAACTGGCGTTGAAATCTCTAGCATTATATAGAGATGGTAGCAAGAGCACACAACCGCTATCGACTACTGCTGAGGAGAAGAAAGAAGTTAAAGTTGTCTACAAGCCTATCAGAAGGAGATTGCCTGATGAGAGGATGGCTGTGACGCACAAATTCAGGATAGGCAACCAAGAGGGTTATCTAACTGTCGGCTTGTATGACGATGGGATACCAGGGGAGTTGTTTATCACAATGTCCAAAGAAGGAAGCACGTTGTCAGGGTTGATGGACTCGTTCGCAACATCTATTTCGATTGCATTGCAGTATGGTGTGCCGCTGAAGGTTTTGGTCAACAAATTCGCCCATTCGAGATTC
>CAYIDG010000084.1:0-3746 GCA_964362055.1 uncultured archaeon
AGTAAGAACAACAGCCGCAACCAAAATCAATACGACCGTACCTGCCGCACCTTTCATAATCTAAATTTAATTTTTAGTATTTAAATGTGTTTTAAGCTGTTAAGGAAGCGGGAAATCGTAGCCAGACAGCACACACCCAGGCTGGGAAGTGCATGACGCTTTGTTGAAAAAGGTGCATGGCGTCGGGCCCAGTCCCCGACCTACATTAACTGGTTTGCATTTGGGAGAAGAATCATTATCCCATTCACATCCCGAATTGGTTAGTCTGCATTCACCTTCATCCCTGCCTTCGCATATTTCAAGCCTATCCCCACCTTCCACACATTCCACAGGCTTAGTTTCACACGCCTTTAGACTAACTTTTGCCTCTTTACCGTTTTGCTTAACCGCCCATATATGGAGCAGATTTGCATTCAAGCGCCCCTGCCCGCCATCCAAGCCATGGCAGCTCCCGCCAATTAAAGGTATTTTGATGAATATGCCGTCCAGTTTTGATTGTTGCACTTCCAGCACCATATGATCGGATGAGCCATAAACCCTATCGTTAAAATCACAGTTACTATTACTGCGTACAAAACACACATCTGTAAGATTGCCATCTCTATTTTCTAATTTAAAATTCGCATCATCACTGACACTCTTAATGCGTGCAGTTTTCACTGAGCGTAATGTTTCGACAGACAGTGCTACAGCATTTTTGCCACATATTCTCCCCTTATCATCCTCGTAAAATCTTTCGTCACAAAAATATTTCCTGCAATTATCGCTTATTTTACCACTATTACATCCATCAGCGCACCTGTAGTATGCACATTCTATTGCTTCTTGTAAGGTTTCATGTGCATCTTGCTCTGCCAACAATCGCGCTTTATAGCCATTCGGATCAAAAATCTGTGTCAAATCAAATATGGAGTTGACTATAACTGCTAACACCAAAGCACTAATGGCAACTGCAACCTTACTATTCAAAGCAACTTTCATATATACAAATTTAATCTTCTAAATAAAGTAAATCACATTTTAGAATAATAAAATTAACTTACTCTTAAGCATCTATATAAGTTATCTCTTCCCAATTTACAAATCAAACCAGTAGCACATGTATCTTTGTTGATATTGCATGGTTCAAGAAAACCCAACCTACCAACCTCAGCAATCCTGCCGGTAACTGCACTAGTGCTTGATACTCTATCACAAGTACTGGAAGTAGGCTGCTCACTATCACATCCTCTCGCATATAATTCCCAAGGTCCAGGCCTGCCTCCTTCTGATATAGCATCCCTACCATACCCATTAGCATTCCATAAATCACAATAAGTCAGCAATTTACTTTGGCATTCCCTATCTGTGAGTGTCGTTTCTGTTATAGTCGGCGCAACAGGATTTTTTGAATAATAATTATAGACTATAGTGCCAACAACCACAGCTGCTATTATAACTAAGATGATAGAAGAAACAGCCGCACCTTTCATAATCTAATTTTGATTTTAGATAGTATTAGTACTAACTCAACAAAATACTATTTAATGAAAACTCCACTTTTAATGACTAACATTAAAAATAATCTCCCATATGTTTTAATTTCTCTTATAGGTTTAGTTATTTTTTACTCACTTTTAATTATACCAATTGCCATTTCGCAGGAAAAACCACTGGGAGCAGGATGCAAGTATGACAAAGACTACTATGGTGATGATGGGTTTTGTGATGATAATCCATCAAAATGCAACTCAAAATATATAAAAGAAGGCGCTTTGACATATTGCAACGAATGCTCGATTAAACACACGGACCCCTCATTTGCAAAATCACAGAAAGAATATTGTAAAATAATTACAGGTGGAGTAATTATATCCACTCCACAAACTTCCGGAATAACCTGCACTAAAGACAAATGCGATAAATCATTCCAACCCAGTGACTATGACCAGCCATGCTGGTGTGACAGCCAATGCAAGAAAATTGGGGATTGTTGTAGCAAAGATTTTGATTATGAGAGTGTTTGTAAAGGTGGTCCATCTTATCCATACCCAACTCCTCCTACCCCAGTTCCCACCCCAGGTACAAATAAATCTTATCCATACCCAACTCCTCCTACAACAGTAACAGGTATAACTTTTCCAACAGCAGGTTTTGATATAGGAACTGTAGATGCAGGTACACCCATTAATTATGGAGGCTATTTCATATATGCAACCCTAGGTTCTACTAATAGTAATAATCCAGGAAACAATTGGGCTAAAATAGCAATTCAAGATAAGTCAGGTCAGACTGTAGATAGTATGTTAATTAATCAAGGTACTAGGAAAACTTCTGGAACTACAGGTTTAGATATTTTAATAACAGACGTTAAGGCTAAATCAGATGGCACAATAGTTGGTGTTGAGTTAGTTATAGGAATATCAGTTTGTAAAGCTTAATGAGACCAATTCTAACCTATCTATACAAATTTATTTAACATAATAAAAAATATGGAATTGTTCAAAGACAGGATAGATGCAGGCAAGCAATTAACCAAGAAACTTCTAAACTACAAAGGAAATGATGCAATAGTCTTAGCAATCCCTAGAGGCGGAGTTATAGTTGGGGATGAGATCGCCAAGACTCTTAATTGTAAATTGGATATAGTCGTTCCAAGAAAGATAGGCTCGCCTGAAGACCCTGAATTTGCTATCGGCGCTGTAGCACCTGACGGTTCCATTTCTTTAGCCGAAGATGTTATTAGAAGTTATGGAATAAGTGAAAACTACATTAAAAGCAAGGTAAAAGAGGAAATACAAGAAATAAAAAGGAGAATGAATACATACAGAGGGAATAAGCCATTTCCAAACTTGAAAAATAAAATCGTTATTTTGGTTGATGATGGAGTAGCCACAGGCAATACGATTATAGCATCTGTCAAATTCATCAAAAAACAAAAGCCAAGAAAAATCGTCATAGCAGTTCCAGTTGCACCTTCAGAATTTATAAACAAAGTTACTAGTATGGTTGATGAAGTAATTTCGTTAAAACCGTTAGAACCTTATTATGCAATAAGCATGCATTACCTTAGTTTTGAACAAACTGAAGATGAGGAAGTGGTTGAAATACTTTCAAGATATTAAGAAATGGGGTCGACGAGATTTGAACTCGTATTAATCGGTTACTTCTTTCATCTTGGAATCAATGCTCCAATAATAGACTGGAGCCGATCGTTCTGGCCAGGTTGAACTACAACCCCTAGCTTTTATTAATCTATTGTATTTTTAAATCCTTATACAATTCGGGCAATTTAATGATACTATTGTGAGTAAGATTAAAGCAATAGCAAAAATTATCCATACAGTTCTTTCTTTCCTACCTTCAAACAACCAAACTATGAAAGCGAGCCAAATGGTGAAATACGATATCAACGGGAAATTGAACTTGAAAATCAAATCAAACAGATAGACTCCTTCCACCCAAAACGCATATTCTGTAGCAGCAAAAGAAGCAGCCAAAAACAACACAGCCCAAATGAGTAAAATTTTAGACCTTTTCCTATCCTTTTCAAAAAATAATGTGAAAATAAATAGTAAGATTGAGAAAATTCCAGTTAACAATGAATAAGTAATTAGTATATCAGTAATTGTCATAAGAGCCTCAGATGGGGATTGAACCCATGACCTCCCGCTTTCCTTAATTTCATACAAGGCGGGTGCTCTACCAACTGAGCTACTGAGGCATATTAAAGAATTACTGATATACAGATCGGAAGAGCACACGTC
>CAYIDG010000085.1:0-3737 GCA_964362055.1 uncultured archaeon
AAGCAAGGATTTTAATTGTAACCGCTCAGGAGTTGTCAAAACTTCTGTCATCTCATTTCAACGTTCACCACATCCGACGTAAACAACAATTTTGGCATCACTCCACTTTGCAATCTGGTGGGATGTTACCGTTTTGCCTGCACCAAATGGTCCTGGCATTGCTGCCGTTCCACCTTTGGTAATTGGAAATAATGCGTCAAGAATTCTTTGCCCTGTTATCATTGGGATGGATGGCATTAATTTTTCTTTAACTGGTCTTGGCACTCTGACAGGCCACTTATGCGATAAATACAATTTTGTTCCATCTTCCAACTCGCCTATAACATCTCTAACAATAAACTTCCCTGATTTTATTTCTTTAATTTTTCCTTTGATGTTTGGCGGGACTAAAATCTTATGTTCAAAATGTTTTGTCTCTTGAACTGTCCCTACCACATCTCCACCAGCAACTTCATCGCCTTTCTTAATTTTTGCAACAAAATCCCATTTTTTATTTTCGTCCAAAGCTGAAGCGGTCAGACCACGTGAAATAAAATCACCGGACATCTTCGCTAAAACTGGCAAAGGCCTTTGAACACCATCATAAATTTGTGACAACAATCCAGGTCCTAATTCCACGGAAAGTGAAGCGCCGGTTCCTTCAACAGGCTCACCAGGCCTTAATCCCGTAGTTTCTTCATAAACTTGTATAGTAACTCTATTTCCAGCTATCTGGATTACTTCGCCTAATAATTTTTCGTTTCCAACCTTAACCAATTCATACATCTTTGCATCTAATCCTTCTGCAACCACTACAGGACCTGATATACGATATAGTTTTCCTATCGCCATAAGTCAACCCCCAAGCTTCGTTTAATCATTTCTCTGATGTCTGTCTCTCTCCCTTTATCTGAAATCAAAACCAAAACCGGCTTTACAAGTTTTTCTAGCATCTTTCTAGTTTTATTGTTCAATGATTTAAATTGCTCCTCCTCCATTACCAACACACCCACTTCAGGGTATTGCAATGCCTCCTCAACTTTTTCATCCAAATTTGTCTCTGATGTGAAATAATATCTTACTCCTGCCAATGCAAACCCGGTTGCAAAATCGTCATTTCCAATTACTGCAATCTCCATCATATCACCAATTGCTTCTGAATCAATTCCTCACTCAACCCAGCATGCCTTCCTCTGGTCAAAATTCTCAAATTGCTGATTTCATTTTCCTTAGCTACGAAATAACCCAAAACAGGTCTGATGTTGTATTTTACCTCGTGAACCATCCGAATTGCCCTTTCCACCAAAAGTTTCTTCATAAAAACTCTTGCCTCTATTGAATCGTCTTGATAGGGAACAATGATTCTTTTTTCGCCAGATATAACGTCAACTTTTATGTTGGCCTTCTTAGCTCTCAATTTATTTAGAACATTTTTCACAGAAACCTCCATTCTTATATAGTCCTTCAGCTCCTTCTCGGCATTTGTCAAAACTACCATATAATAAAATTTGTCCAGCTCATCCTCCAGTTTAGTTAAATCATTAGAAAATTTTTCCAAAATCGAATGATACTCTGTCCCCTTGAAATGCTCGATAGCCTCTTCGACATTGGAGGATTCTATTATTGCTTTCTCCAAAAACCCTCGGGAAAATTCGCCGCTCGCAATCAACTCATTGCTTATCTTCTCATTAGAGACTCGGGAAAATTTACCCCTCAAAATGGTTTTAATGTTCGAAACGTCATACCTTCTCAGGTAAAGCCTAACCTGTTCTTTGGGCTGTTGCAAAGCAAAATGCAATATCTTTGCAAATGTCTTTTCCAAATTCCTGTTCAACCCGTACTCCACGAGATTGATGCCGCTAAACTTCACTCCAAGCTCTGTTATCTCCTTGTTGTATTCGGTTTCCTGCAGATACCTTGCAATCTCAGCTAAAGACATTTTAAGAAATTTCTGGTATTCTTCCTTCTTCAGCAATTTCGCTTTCATCGCCTTGACTCTGGTATTCGTATAGGCATATCCAGAAGTACTGACATTTTCTTGCTTGGAAACTATTCTAAAAAACCCTTTTCGCAACTTCATTCAAATATGCCTCCTTCACATTTTTCAATATCACATCGAATGTATAGTTTACTTTAACGCTTTTTTCTCCGTTTTCAACCACTATTCCGCCCAAGCAATCAACCACACCGTTGAACTTCAGACTCTTGATGCCTGAAACTATTTCCTTGTCCCTGCTGTTGCAGTAAACAAATTTCGCATCAGGCAATTCCTTCTTTGATTTTTCAACAAGTCTTTGTATCAATTCCTTTCTTTCACTAGCATCCAATTTTTCAATTTTTTCCACGACATGCCTGTAGAGTTCGTCAAGCATGCCCTTCTTCGCCTCCAGAAACATCTTTTGCAGATGTATGTTCAAAGCCGAAAGCTCCATTCGCTTGGTTTCATTGGCTAATTTTTTTGTCTCTTCTTCGAATTGCTTAGTCTGCTCCCTGGCTTTTTTTGTAGCTTCGTCTACTATTTTCTTAGCCTCTTGCCTGCCTTGATCAACTATCTCCTGTCTTTGTTTTTCGGCTTGGGAAATAATCTCATTTACCACATTTTCTAAGCTCATGCTCCAGCCATGCCAATTATCAGTATGGCGATTACCATGCCAAAGATTACTAGAGTTTCGGGTATGACTGTAAGAATCAATCCCTTACCGAACAGTTCTTCTTTTTCAGCCATAGCACCTACAGCTGCTGCTCCTATCTCCTTTTCAGCTATACCAGCGCCGATCGCTCCGCCTGCCAAAGCCAACCCAGCACCTAATCCCAGTAATCCTGTTCCTATATCTACTGCCATTTTATCATCTACCTCCTAACATTTTAACTATTCCAAAAGGGCTATATCTGTAGCCCCCTCCTTCATAAAATTTTTGGAAAAACTCAACATAATGCAACCTGAGTGAATGCAGGAATGGACCCAACAAACCAAGTAGCAAATTGATGAAATGTCCTGATAGCAAAACAGCAATTCCAATTACTATGGAAAATCCACCTTTAATAAAAAGTCCTGCCGCCATTTCGTTGAATACAGCTGCTAGAGAAACTGATGCCAGACCTATTGCATACAGTCGCATGTAGGAGAGTATGTTTGAGAGCAGGGCAGGCACTTCTACTATCCTCAGCAAACCCTCGCCTTTGATTATCATCAGGATTGAAACAAGTGCTACTATACCACCGATTATTTGAAGCGACTGGATGGCTTGGAGATAACCATAACCTAAGATTGCTACTCCTATTTGGAGAACTATCCATGAAATTTTTCTCATAAACGCGTTTAAGAAACTGTGATGCTTCAATTCATTTATGAAACCCAGGACAAACCCCAGATTCACATGTACTATACCAACGGCAACAGCTACCAGCATCATTGTATTTATGTCATGAACCCTGTTCAACAACGGATGCTCGATGAATTCATAACCAAAAAATTCTCCGAAGACAAATCCGAAACCTATGCTAGCTAAAGAAGCCAAGGTTATGATTTTCAATAGAGGCTTAATTTCTTTTGGCAGTTTTCTTTCAAGCAAAAGCATGAGTCCAAAAGTGACTATACCATATCCGACATCCCCGAGCATGAAACCAAAGAACAATGGAAACGCGATGAACATTAGTATCGTAGGGTCAATCTCATAGTACTTCGGCAAGGAGTACATGTTCGAAAGAAATTCAAATGGGTTGGGTAATTTTGGATTCTCTAACACAGTCGGTGGATT
>CAYIDG010000086.1:0-3703 GCA_964362055.1 uncultured archaeon
TAGCAATGATTGCAAAAGATTTCAACAGAGTCTTCCCCGAAGTGATGTATTCGTCTTTGGGATGGCAGCCTTCGAACGATATGAGGATTGAGATAATTCCTGGTTTTGATAAATCTAGTGTAAGTTATATTGGATGAAATTTATTTTGTAACTAAATTGGCTTCATTTATTTTCTTTGAAATTTTTTTCCTCAACATGTAGGTGTTTCCATGTTCAGGTTTCACACTAGTCATGTCATCCATCATAGCTACTATCTGTCGCCTCTGTATTTCATGGCTAAACGGAAAAAGCCCTAATGCACTATGTGTCAGCATGTAGTCTAGGCTCATCGCCAGGACAAGATAGAATTTGGTGTTCAATTTATTTATTAAGTGGGGCTTCTGTTCCTATACCCGGGATGCAGTCGTCGTCCAAGTAAGGTAAATTCCCGGTCAACGGCCTGTTCACATACGCGTAGAGACCCTGCTCGTCAGAGACCCAGACGCACCCGACAGCAGATAAGTTGTGTTCAAAGTCTTGACTGATCCAATAACCTTTGCTATCTTTAGTCTTTCTGGATGTTATTTCGCTGTCTACTGGAATAACGCCTCTGAAATCAGCAAAATAACCAGATTTTGTAGGCACTTGAGTTTGTTGTACTGGACCTAAGTTGTATCGAATAATAGTTAGCCCGCTGGTTTGTTGTGGAGCCTCTCCTTCAAATACAGCATGCTCGATATCAGTAACACCGGCAGGTAAGAACTCTACTCCTCTGGCTTGGCCAACTTGATAATTATTTCCATCTTTTCTAATCATTTCCCCTGCATATACCCAGAAAGGAACTAATACATTATTTCTGTATGCTTGGCCATCTGGCGAATAACTTGCATCTAAGTTCTCTCGTAAAGTCAAGTGTCTTAAAGGCATTCCAAATCTTTCTGACAATAATTGCAAAAGCATGAGTTGTTGTGGGAAATTCAAACCCCTGATAACGCCTTCGTCTCTGGTATAAGTATATTCGCTTAATGAGACTGGCCTGTCTGATCGCGGAGGAATGCTGTAGACATTTACCTTTCCTACTTGGGAAAAGTCTGACCTTTTAGGTTCGTAAGCGTGCATAGCCAGTTCATGCAATAATTCAGCTTGTGTTGCAGCGACTATTGCAGCATTTGATGTCATAATTTAATTAGAGTGTGGTAAAAGATTTAAATGACTGATATAGTTGGAAACATTACAGAAATGAAATGTCTTTATATTATAGCCTATTTATTTCATCAGCTTAAACAAATCGGACTTGGTTATTATCCCGACAACCCTGCCCTTTTCCGAGACAAGCATTGAAGGTATTGCCTGAAGCATAGATTTTACAGTTTCTACAGTTTCCTCCACATCAATCAGCGGCAAGGATTTTTCCATTATATCTCTTACATGCGAATCTGGATTGTTCCAATTTCTTATGATTGTAGATTCGTTGATGCTTCCTATTGACACACTATTCTTGATCACTGGCAGTTGTGATATGCCGTAGTTCTTCATCAGCCTGACTGCCTTTTTGATGCTGTCATTCGGAGAAACATAAATAATTCTCTTAACCATTATGTCTTTCGCACGCATTTTGTACTTTCCCATTTCGAGAAATGAGAGTATCCTGTTTATTGTTGACAATCTTGCATCCACCTTGTTGCCCTCTATCTTCGCGATATGGGCCTGGGTTATTCCAACTTTTTCCGCCAGTTCAGTCTGGGTCAGCCCTAGTTTCTCCCTCAATTCCTTTATGTAAGCGCCAGAAATCGCCATAACCACCAGTTATAATTATAAGATATTTATATATATGATTATAATTTGCTGTAATGGGCAGGCATTTGTTTACATCAGAATCAGTAGCCGAAGGGCATCCAGACAAAGCATCTGACCAAATATCTGATGCCATATTAGATGCAATACTTGCGAAAGACTCGAAAGCAAGGGTTGATTGTGAGACTTTGGTAATGCAAGGAACTTTTATTGTCACTGGACAAATAACAACCTCAACTTATGTTGATATTCCGAAAATTGTGAGGCAGACATTGAAAGAAATAGGTTGTAATGATGCTAGAACTGGAATAGCTTGGGATACGTGCGGCATCATGACTTCTATCGAAGAGCAATCGCCGGATATAGCGATGGGTGTTAACCAAGTTGAAAATCGTGAACAGGGCGCTGGCGACCAGGGCTTGATGTTCGGCTATGCTACAAATGAGACGCCTGAACTAATGCCTTTGCCTATAACCTTGGCGCATAAATTGGTGAAGAGGCTTGCAGACTGCAGGAAGCAGGATATTCTTCCTTATTTGCTGCCTGACGGGAAATCGCAGGTTACAGTAGAATATGACAATGGAAAACCTATAAGAGTTGATACTGTAGTCATTGCAGCGCAACATGCAGAAGATGTTTCAACTGAACAGGTGGAAAATGATGTTATAGAAAAAGTAATCAAGCACGTCATCCCACACAACATGATTGATTCAAATACAAAATTTCATGTGAACGGGACTGGAAGATTCGTAATTGGTGGTACTTTGGCTGATACTGGTTTAACAGGTAGAAAAATTATTGTAGATACTTACGGTGGTGTTGGGTCACACGGTGGTGGTTGCTTCTCTGGAAAAGATCCCAGCAAAGTCGACCGCTCAGGAAGCTACATGGCAAGATATATTGCAAAAAATATAGTCGCTGCTGGTCTGGCTGATAAATGTGAAGTACAGATTGCATATGCAATCGGTGTAGCAAATCCTGTTTCTGTGATGGTAAATACATTCGGGACTGGAAAGATTGATGATGAAAAGCTTGTGGGGATTGTAAAGAAGAATTTTGACATGAGACCTAAAGCAATAATCGAACATTTGAAATTACTAAGACCAATTTACAGGAAAACTGCATGCTATGGTCATTTTGGAAGGGATGATCCTGATTTTACATGGGAGAAGACTGGCAAGGCTGACATTTTAAGAAAAAGTGCCGAGGCCTCTTAAAATATAATATATTTATAAAGCAAACGCCAATTTCTTTATAAGTGTAACTGTATGGATAGACGTGAAGTTACCCAGATTTTCACATTTTCCATAATTTTAGTTTCTTTATTGTTGTTAAGTCCCTCACTAGTCTTGGCACAATCCAAAAGTAATGGAGAGACATGTATAAGTGCAGGTGAGTGTGCGTCTGGTTATTGTGTTAGCGGTTATTGTTCAGCAACTCCGCCATTATCATCATGTAGTGAAGGGCCAATCCCATCATCAGGATGCAACTGTGGCAATATACCATATTATTCAGGTTATTGCTGTAGCAATGCATGGTCTGGTTCTGCATGTGGATCGACATATCCAACGCCATCTTATGTATGTCCTACACCGCCAACTTATCCAACATGTCCCTCTGGACAGTATGCCAAAAGCAATTATGATAGCCAGGGATGTTTGACCAGTTATACATGTGAAAGCACTACTTATCCAACACCATCTGGAGGACCATCCACTCCCTGTGGTGAAGGCCCGATTCCATCAGCAGGATGTACATGTGGCGGCACTCCACAGTATTCAGGTTATTGCTGTAGCAATGCATGGAAAAGTTCTGCGTGCGGAACATCAGGAGGTGGCTTAACCAATCCTTGCGGTGAAGGTCCTATACCTTCATCAGGATGCATGTGCGGAGGTAGTACTGTATTTTATTCAGGATATTGCTGCAGCAA
>CAYIDG010000087.1:0-3690 GCA_964362055.1 uncultured archaeon
TAAGAGTGTGGGAATCGCCAAGAAACTATGCAGAGTATTGGGAATGAAATGAAAGATAAAGAATGCAAGGAAAGAATCGAAGATGCGCTAAGAACGATTTTGGTAGAGGTTGGTGTGAATAAGGATTCTGAAATTTACAAAAATACTCCTAAAAGAGTGTCGGAAATGTATTTGGAACTTTTCGCGGGCTTGGATAAAAATAACGAACCAGAGATTACGATGTTTGATAACAACGGCTATAGGGATATCTTAACCTTGAAGAATATTCCGTTCTATTCTGTATGCGCGCACCATTTGCTGCCCATTTTCGGACATGTTTCTATTGCTTACATACCAGGGAAGAAAATTCTTGGATTATCTAAGTTTCCTAGAATTGTGAAATACCTAGCATCAAGACCACAGGTGCAAGAAGATTTGACAGCTCAATTGGCTGATTACCTATACAAAAAATTAAAATCAACTGGTGTTCTTGTGATGATAAAAGCAAGGCATCTGTGCATGGAGATGCGGGGAATAAAAGCCCACAATGTAGAAACTGTCTCCAGCGCTATTCGCGGTGTATTTGAAAATAATGTTTCTACAAAAGAAGAAGCGTTAAAACTTTTGATGTCATGAAACCTAAATCTATAGTTCTATTGTCGGGTGGTATAGACTCTGCTACTGCATTATTTTGGTCCAAAAATAAAGGTTATGATACCTACGCCTTAACTTTCAAGTATGGAAATTGGAATAGGAATGAAATAAAGGCTGCAAAGAAACTAGCCAAATTAGCCAAAGTAAGGGAACACATAATTTTGGATGCAAACTTTTTGAATGAAATAAGAAATTTGAAATCAAGACGCCTTTTGAAGAAATTTCCAGCAGTTTACATTCCAAGCAGGAACACCATTTTCTTTGGCATAGCTTCTCATTACGCAGAAATTCTTGGCGCAAATTATATTGTTACTGGCCATAGTTTCATAGACCCATTCCCAGACTCTAAACCAAGATATGTCAAAGCAATTAATGATGCATTATCCTCTGGAAGTTGGTTGGGAAAAGAGTATAAAACTAAGATTATAATGCCTTTAGCGAAACTTGATAAAACTGGCATAATCAAACTTGCAATAAAATTAAAAGTCCCGCTGGAGTTAACATGGAGTTGCTATAAGAATGGAAGAATTATGTGTGGTAAATGCAATGGATGTTTCAGTAGATTAAATGTTGTAATTTCTTAATTATTAAGCCCAGTACTGGTATTACAATCGTAATAGTTATTTTGCATAAAAGTTTTCCCTTCGTTCACACTAGTTATTTCCTCCATCATCGCTACTATCTGTCGCCTCTGTATTTCATGGCTAAACGGAAAAAGCCCTAATGCGCTATGGATTGGCGTGTAGCCCAGACCTTGCTTTCATCTGCTATCTAGCAATAGCCCAGGAATTGATTATTGGAGAACAAAAAATAAATCTATTGAGAATCTAGTCTTCTAAGATTGATAAGCCCTTGTTTCATTTCTTGAACTAATCTGGGATTGTACCTGCTTCTCAAATCAGAGAGATGTCTTTCTAATCCGTCGAGTTCCAACTCATAAGCACTGCGTTGCGGTTTTTGCGGTTCGCTTTTCACAAATCTTTCCACGATTTCGTCGGCGGTCAGCCTGCTACCCAGCAAGGCACCCCCGCCAGGAACCCCGCTCCCAAGCCAGCAGTACGAATACAGGTACGGCCTCCCGTGAACCCAGAAAGCCAAGTTGAAAGCATTCAACCCATCCAAATTTCTTCTAGAATAATCCAAATTATCAGGCCAATGGATTATGCCTTCACGTGAACTTGTAAAATCTCTCCATGCAGAATTCATTAAACCACGTCCTGTGGGATTTTTCAAATAAACAGGCTCTACTCCAGCTACATTCACAGTTCCGTCTGGGTTTACTGTCCACCCTCTGTATACTGCCAAATCCTTGCCTCTTGGCAATTTGAAATCGGGATTTCTTTTTTTTGGCGTGCAATCTGAGATTTCATCAGGGAATATCCGGCATTTTTGCCAAATTTCTGCATCGAAAGCACCGATTGCTTGGCGCATTGCATCTAATGGAACTTTGTCTGCTTTCACAAGCGGCTGCTGTGCGGCTAATGAGGAATAATTGTCTGACCGGGCTTCCCTCAACGCGTAAGCAATTGGGTTAACATCTGAAAAGGGCATGACTGCTACTAAATTAGATTCATCTTGAGCATATCTTCGCATGCCAATTACTGTTTCTCCCATCAACTGTACGCCTGCCATGATAGGCCTTGATACATCTTGGAACTGTAAATATACTCTTTGCCAAGTTCGAGTTGCCATATCTAAAATAAGTAATAGGAAAGGATTTAAATGTTATACCACCGAATAAAGGGTGTATTACGATCGCAATACTAATGAAAAATCCGAATAGAAACCAGATTCAATTTCGGCATGATAACTCTAAATCTCTAATTATTTTGAAACAGCAACCTTCAACGCTACCAATGGAAGCAATGCACATTTCAACCTAACAGGACTTATTTCTATACCCAACAACTCTAAAACAAAATCTCTATCCAATTTTTTTATATCATCCAAACTTTTGCCTTTCACACTGTCGGTCAGAATATCTGTACTGGCCTGGCTGATTGCACAACCGCTACCAGAAAATTTTATTTCACTTATATGCTCGCCGTTCAGTTTAATATAAAATTCAATTGCATCTCCGCATAAAGGATTTAGCTCTTTCACCACAATATCAGGGGACGTAAGCTTACCATAATTATGAGGATATCTGTACCTATCTAAAATAATTTCACTGTACATCATTTCTATACTCATACTTTAAACACCGCTTTAGCTTTTTCCAAAGCATTAACCAAAGCATCGATTTCTGATTTCAGAGTATAAACATAAAAGCTGGCTCTGGCTGCTGCCGGTATTCCCAACCTTTTCATTAAAGGCTGACAACAGTGGTGACCACTACGTATCGAAATACCAAAATCATCCAAAACTGTAGCCAAATCATGAGAATGTATATCAGCTAAATTGAAAGAAATCACACCCCCGCGTATATCAACATCCGCAGGTCCGTATATCTTCAAACCATCTATTTCACTTAATTTCTCCAACGCATATTCTGTAATTTCTTTTTCATGCCTTCTGACATCATCCATACCCAATTCACTTAAGTAATCTATTGCTGCAGATAATCCAACAGCCCCTTCTACATTCGGTGTGCCGGCTTCGAACTTCCATGGTATATCATTCCAAACTGCTCCATCGAGCGTAACTTCTTTAATCATGTCGCTTCCCCTCATGAATGGCTGCATATCTTCCAACAAATCTTTTCTCCCATACAAAACTCCTATATTCATCGGTGCGAGCATCTTGTGCCCGCTGAATGAAAGGAAATCACAACCGATATCCTGCACATCGATAGACATATGCGGAACTGATTGGGCTCCATCAACAACAAACAAACTACCATTTTCATGCGCAATCTTGCCAATCTCTTTGACAGGATTAATAGTTCCTAAAACATTGGAAACATGAGCTAAAGACACGATTTTAGTATTGTGATTTGGTTTCAATTGCTCCAAATTTAAAGTGCCATCGCCTTTTATGTCAAGAAACTTCAAACTAGTTCCATTGTTTTCTCTAACATATTGCCATGGCACAATATTTGCATGATGCTCCATTACT
>CAYIDG010000088.1:0-3611 GCA_964362055.1 uncultured archaeon
TCATCAGGTATACGCATAGATTTAACAAATGCTACAATACCAATTGCAATAGCATCCTCTTTTGAATAACCCGAGAGAATAGCAGCTTCTCTAATACTACAAGTCGCAAGGACCATAGCCTTCGTCTCCGGTGAATACCGCATTCTATATTTTTATCGTACAGATATTTTAAGCGTATAATTCTGTTTTAATAATAACACCTTCTCTAATAATTTTTATCTCATCAGATGTAGCATCAACAACTGTAGACGGCTTGCCATATTTGCATTTTCCACTATCAAGAATCAAATCAACCTTATCCCCAATCTGCTCTACAACATCTTTCACTTCAACAGGATCTTTCCCACCAGATAAGTTCGCCGATGTAGCAGTTATAGGAAATTTTATTTCTTTAAGTAGTGTTTGAGCGACAGGATGATCGGGAATCCTGACACTAACTTTATTGCCGCCTAAGAATTCATCAAACTCGATTTTAGAATTAAGAATAATGGTAAGAGGTCCTGGTAAAAACTTCTTTGCCAATTTCTCTGCCGCAGGTGTAAACTCTAAGAACTTTCTCGCTTGTTCCAAATCCCTAAATGCGATAGAAGAAGGTTTTGTTAAGTCTCTCCCTTTGATTTCAAAAATCCTTTGGACAGCGTTAATATCAAAAACATTTGCACCCAGCCCATAAAGTGTTTCTGTTGGATATACTACTACACCACCTATTTTTAGAATTTCTGCAGCCCTTTTGATTAGTTCCTTTTCTGGGGTTTTCGAATTTACCTTAAGTATTTTCATAAATAATATCTGCTGAGAGAATATTGATAAGTATGCAAAAGAAAAAGGAATGGATTTACTGGACAGACAAACTAGCTCAAGATATCATTTCTAGAGAAAAACAGTTGAAAAGAGGAATCAAGACATTTAGAACAGAATCAGGTGTAGGTGCAAGCGGCTTCCCCCACATTGGTAGCTTTGGTGATATAGTCCGAAGCTATAGCATTTCTCTTGCCTTAAAAGATGCCGGGGTGAAAACCGAATACATCGCTTATTCTGACGATTTTGACGGGCTCAGGAAAGTACCTTTAACATTGCCTGATAGCTTGGAAAAATTCATAGGGGTGCCAGTTGCTTACATACCCGACCCATTCAACTGCCATGGCAGCTATGGCGAGCATATGAAATCTTTAATGATTGAGGCTATAGAGAAAGCTGATATAGAATTTACTCTCCAATCTGCGACAGAGAACTATAAAAAAGGGATTTTGGACAAAGAAATCGAAACCATTTTACTAAATGCAGAAAAGGTCGGACAGATAGTTAAAAAATTAACAGGTCAGGAAAAATTCACTGAAGTATTGCCTTATTTTCCAGTTTGCGAAAATTGTGGAAAATTATATACAACTAGAACATATAAATTGGTTAAAGGTGAGCACAAAGTTCTATATGCATGTGACCAAGAATTTACAGGCAAAAATCTGAACAACGGAAAAGAAATCATTGTCAAAGGTTGTGACCATAAAGGCGAAGTTTCTTATTTCAAAGGCAATGGCAAACTCAGTTGGAAACCAGAATTTGCAGCTAGATGGAAGGCTTTGAAAATAGTTTTTGAACCATATGGAAAAGACATCAGAGATTCCGTAGCAATTAACGACACTATATGTAGAGAAATTCTAAATTTCGAACCGCCGATGCATGTGATGTATGAAATGTTTTTGGACAAAAGCGGCAAGAAAATTTCCAAATCCTACGGCAATGTATTCACGCCACAAGTCTGGTTCAATTACGTCAGCTCCCAGAGCTGTTTACTGCTGATGTTGATGCGATTCGAGGGGACTAGAGAACTTGTTGTGACTGTTATTCCTTGATTTATGGACGAGTTGGGCAGGCTATCGAAACTATACTTTAGACTGGAAAAGGTGGAAGACGAGAAAGAAAGCAACAACATGAAAAGGTTGTTTGAATATATCTATTTCCTTAAGCCTCCAAAGAAGTTTGAAATTACCGTGCCATACGATGTGATGCTTGAAATAGCGAAAATCGTGCCTGAAAAAAATCAATTGGATTTTGCAGTCGAGAAACTGAAGGGATTCGGACATGTTAAAAAACCATCTAAATCTATAGATGAAGAGGTAAAGAATTTATTGGAATTTGCAAAAAACTGGGTCAGAGATTTCGAGAGAAAAGAAATTGTGAAGATAGAATTATCTAAAGAAGAAAAAAATGCCATATCAGAACTTGTAGGCATAATTAAAATAGAAGACGATGCTGAAGTGCTGCAAAAAAGAATATTTGATATTACTGATAAACACAAAATAAAGCCCAAAAGATTCTTCCAAATTATTTACACGATACTTCTTAATTCCGAGAGAGGGCCTAGACTAGGGCAGTACATCCTCCAAGTGGGAAAGGATGAAATAATCAAAAAATTAAATGAAGCCTTATGACACGAAAGCTTTACTTGGAGGATTCATATAAAAAGGAATTTGACGCGAAAGTTACAGCTGTAAATACCAACCAAGTGATTCTAGACCAAACTTATTTCTATGCTGCCGCCGGAGGTCAACCAGGCGATACAGGTGAAGTAAACAATATTAAAGTCTTGGACACCATCAAAGGTCCTGACGGAAGCGTTATCCATATTCTAGAAAAAGAGCCTGGATTCAAAGTTGGAGATAGTGTCCACAGCATTATCAATTGGGACAGAAGGCACAAGATAATGAGATTGCATACGGCATGTCACATAATCAGTGGGGTTGTTTATCAGAAATTCAGCGGCGCAAAATTCACAGGCAGCCAAATATACGAAGATAGGGCAAGGATGGATTTTGACATGGAAAAATTCGATGAAGAAACAGCAAGAATTGTTGAAATAGAATCCAACAAAATAATCGAATCAGGTCTGCCAGTAGCTGCTAAAATGCTTGGTTGGGAAGAGACACAAAAGGACAAAGATTTGTTCAGGGTGCAGCACGAGCTTTATTCAAAATATGATAAGCCGAGGATTGTTTCAATAGGAAATTTTGACAGGCAGTTGGACGGAGGGACGCATGTCAAGAGCACCAAAGAAGTCGGCACAATACTAATAGTGAAACGAGAGAACAAAGGCAGGCATAATAAACGGATTACAATAGTAGTGGAATAATGCAAAACAATTATACTTTAAAGATAATTAGATAATTGATGTATCCTGAATCCAAAATTTTCAAGAATGAGGAAATCCTATCGCATGACTACCTGCCAGAGTTACTCCCGCACAGGGAGCAGCAAATAAAACAACTGGCGAATAACTTGCTGCCGGCAAGCAAAGGCAGGCAGCCGCAAAACACATTTATTCATGGCTCACCGGGAATCGGCAAGACCGCATCTATGAAGCATGTCTTCCGCGAGTTTGAGGAGTATTCTGGAATAAAAACAACTTACATAAACTGTTGGGACTGCAGGACTGCAACCGCAGTATTGTCTAAAATTGCCATTGATTTGGGCTATCCTGTGCAGAGGAGGGGATGGGGGAAGGACGAAATTTTCGGCAAACTGGTAGAAGTCTTGAACAAATCCAGCAAAAGTTTGATAGTCTGTCTCGATGAAGTAGACCAATTGGATCAAGAAGCGCTGTACGATCAGTTGAG
>CAYIDG010000089.1:0-3605 GCA_964362055.1 uncultured archaeon
GGAGTTCAGACGTGTGCTCTTCCGATCTGCAAATTCTATGACATCTTAGGTCTTAAAAAGCCTGCATGGATAGATGAGCATTTGACAAATGTATATCCGACATCAAAGGATATGTATGCCCTATTGAATAAATTCAAGTGCTCGTACAAGATCATGGCAAACGGCAATTTGCTGTTTCATAAACTGGTTATTCTTGTAGAATCCTTGCCATTAATTTTCTTGATAACCAACCTATTTGGTAAATTATTTATTAGATTGCCAGAGACTGTGATTAACTTTTTTAACAGTGGGCAAGCATACAGGAAAATATTTTACATTGAAAAAGCCAGTTAGCTGTGTGCAGCTATTAATGAGTGTGAAAATAAGAATTACGTAAACTAATGTGGTTTAATGAAGTTTATTGACTCTTTGAAAGGTATTTTAAACATAATAAAAGAATTTTTGGGCTTCCTATGGAGGAAGAAACTTTGGTGGCTGGTTTGTATCGCTTCTGTTTTTAATCTTTTTGGTAGCTTCTACAACAGGTCTAGGACCATTTATTTATGCTTAGTTTTAGATTTCTTAAATTGAACGTGATTGCTTGAAAGGTATATGGAAAAAATGGCTGTTCGTATCCGAAAAGATCGGGAACTTCATGTCCAGGGTAATTCTCACCTCGCTTTATTTCACAATTTTTGCGATTCCGGGCATCGCGTCTAGACTCTTCTCAGATAAGCTGAACATCAAGAGAAGAAAAACTTCATACTGGGTTGACATCAAAGATAAAGTACCCAAGGATATAGAAGAAAGCAGAAATCAAGGCTGAAAAGCCGATAAAATTCAAAATGTGTCAATATGGTTGCAATATTAGGTATTTCATGTTACTATCATGATGCTGCCGCGTCAATAATCAAGGATGGTAAAATTTTAGCAGCCGCTGCCGAGGAAAGATTCAGCAGGAAAAAGCACGACTTCGGATTTCCTCAAGCTGCAATAAATCTTTGCTTAAGAAAGGCTGGTGTTGGTAGCAATGACTTGGATTATGTCGTATTTCACGAAAAACCCTTTGTTAAATTTGAGAGGTTGCTAACGACTATACTCGCGACATACCCGAAATCATCGACAGTTTTTAGAGAGTCCATGCTGAGCTGGATGAAGGATAAGCTTTGGATTAAAAATACAATAGCACAGAAACTTGGATTAAAAGACGATAAAAAAATATTGTTTAGCGACCACCATCTTTCCCACGCTGCCAGCGCGTTTTTCTGCTCGCCATTCAAAGAATCCACAATAATTACGGCAGATGCAGTAGGCGAGTGGACAACAGCAACCATCGGGTCTGGGAAAGATAACAAAATAACTTTATTGAAAGAATTGAGATTCCCCCATTCTTTCGGGCTATTGTACAGCGCTGTAACAGCCTTTCTTGGATTTGAGGTAAACGAGGGGGAGTATAAGGTGATGGGTCTTGCGCCATTCGGCAAGCCAAAGTACAAAGATAAGATATACAAGCTAATCAACCTCTGTGGCGACGGAAGCTTTTCTCTGAATATGAAATATTTCATGTACCACCGGTCTGTTGACAAGATGTTCAGCAAGGAGTTTGAAAAATTGTTAGGCAAGCCTTGCCTGCCAGAAGATAGAGATAAAGTGATTCCATATTATGCGGATATCGCAGCCAGCATACAAGAAGTTTTTGAAGAGATACTGATAAAAACTGGCAATTATGCATATGAACTGACTAAGATGAAAAATCTATGTTTTGCCGGCGGGGTTGCGCTAAACAGCAAAGCAAACTATAGGATACTCAATGAAACGCCATTCGAGGATATGTTTATACAACCTGCTGCAGGTGATGACGGTGGTTCCTTAGGGGCGGCATTGTTTGCCTATTATTCTTTGTTGAATAATGAAAGAAATCCCTCCCAACTTGTTTTAAAGAACGCATATTTCGGCGAAGAATATACTGAGGAAGAAATTAAAAATTTCCTTGAAAGCAACAAAATAAAATACCAATATTTCGAAGATGAAGAAGAATTTCTAAACGAAGTAGTAAATCATTTGCTAAACCAAAAAGTTATAGGCTGGTTCCAAGGCAGGTTCGAATGGGGACCAAGGGCATTGGGCAACAGAAGTATTATCGCCGATCCCAGAAATCCTGAAATGAAGGACACAGTTAACAATAAAATTAAATTCAGAGAGCCTTTCAGACCCTTTGCACCATCTGTACTTGCCGAAAGGGCGCATGAGTTCTTCGAATTGCCAGAAATAAGAGACTTTTCCCCCATCAGATTCATGGTATACGTCACGCCTGTCAAAAAAGACAAGCGGCATATAATACCTGCAGTTACGCATGTCGACGGCACTGGAAGGCTGCAGACTGTTTCAAAGGAAGACAATCCAAGATACTATAAGCTTATAGAAAAATTCGAAAATAAGACAAAAGTGCCAGTGATATTGAATACCAGTTTCAATCTAAAGGGAGAGCCTATTGTCAATAGCCCTGAGGAGGCATATAGTTCATTCATGAGAAGTGGCATGGATCTTCTAGTCTTAGAAAAATTCATTGTTGCTAAAACTTAATCTCATAAATTATATTGCCGTCGCATCCACCTTGCTGTATGCATTGCTTCAGAGGAGTGCCATTTTCATACACATTCACAAAAGTTTCATTATTGTCTTCAAAAAACTGAACGACATCTACTCTATACAGCTCACTTATTGCTTCACTGCTGAATCCAAGGCTAAATTTTTGTATGAACAAATGTGTTATGCCAACTTCTTTCGCATCTTTCTTTACAAGTTCCAAGTCTTTGCTCAGGAAAATATCAGGTGGATTGCCAACTACAGTTCTTTCGCAGCTGTAGGCAGTCCTATGCACCCACACAGTAGATAGTACAGCATCCTTAGGTAGATTATTTCGAACCCATTCACACGCCTCGAAGAATGCAGGGGAGAATTGCTTTACCTGCTTCATTACTACGAGTTTAGATGTCAAATTTTGGTATGCTAAAATTATGACTATTAGGAATACTATTACTGCGATATACTTTTGGTGAGACTGTAAAAATTCATATAGTCTGCCGAAATATACACCTGTAAAAATTGCAAAAATTGGCGTCCATGCCAATATGTTTCTTGCGGCATCTTCCGCTCTTGCTGTAGTAAAAGGAAAGTATAGTACAAATGTGAACAAAACTAGTAAAAGCAATATGCCTATTACATCCCTACGGTGCAATAATATTACCAATCCACCAAAAATACCCAGAGCTACTAGCCATATGTTTCCGAATGCAAAATCCAAAAAGTCGATTATACCCATTCTGTAAACACCTTCGTCAGAACCCCCGCCCTGGGTTATAGCCTGATACTGGTGTGTTTGTTCCCTTAATAGGGTTCCGTATTCGCAGCCAGCCCTGCCAAAAATTTTATCGGTAAATGGCAAGTAACACTCTGGCACTTTGTAGATGCCCAAATTCCTTACGAAAAAACCACCTGTTAAGACAATGAATAAAACGAATATCGTCGCGTATTTTGATATTTGGAAAATTATTCGTATCAAAAAATAAAACGCTTCCAATAAAATGAATATAATTTAATTTAACCACGAGACTTCTGTTATGAAA
>CAYIDG010000090.1:0-3599 GCA_964362055.1 uncultured archaeon
ATAATAAAAGTATTTTGGTGAAAGTAGCAAGCGGAATAACAATTAATTATAATAGTTGTTATGTGCATTGAGCCGAAGGCAAGCCGAAGATTTTTCGAAGGACACCAAAGTAGAAGAGTGTTCCACCGATCGACGCGAATTATAAGAAATAAATAGATTTATAAGGATAAACTGAAACTCATATAAGGTGAAATCATGGAAATACCACTGCCAGTAGTAATTGCTAAAGAAGGAAGCTGGTTTGTAGCTTCATGTCCAATCTTAGATATAGCTACACAAGGAAAAACAGAAGAAGAAGCTAAAGAGATGATGGAAGATTTGGTTAATGAATATTTTAAAGATCCTGATACACCTAAGCCTGAGATAAAGGCAATAATGTCTATTTCTTTGACCAACATACCAGTAAATATACCAGAAGGTGCTTTGCATAGCAAGACTTCGTCCTCTGGACCAGCGTAAAGTAATTCAGATTCTTAAGAAGAACGGCTTTCAGGAAGTTAGGTCTGGTCCGCATATAACCTTTAAGAAAACTGGTGCCGATGGAAAAGTATGGACAACATGGGTGCCGCATCATAAAGAAGTAACTGTTTTTGTCATAAAGCATATCACCAGACAGACTGATAAACAGAGAGAAGAATTTGAATAAATTATGCTAAAATACCAAATAGAACTTATAGATGGAAAATTCGAATAGCGGTTCTTGTTTCCCATCGAAATATATCATAAATTTACTTTCTGAAACCGTATTCAATCTTATGGAGAAATGGCACACACTAGATGTCCCCTCTGTTCTAAAGTCTTTGAACACTAGTGAAAAGGGGCTTACAACAGACCAGGCAAGAAACAGGCTGCTGAAATACGGGAAGAACGTTTTGGCATCCAAGAAAAGGAGAACTGTCCTTTCAATGCTTCTATCCCAATTCAAAAGCGTGCTGGTCCTGCTCCTGGTATTTGCGGCCTTTATTTCCTTGATCATAAGATCTATACTTGACGCGGCGGCAATAACAACAATACTTCTTTTAAACGCATTCCTTGGGTTCAACCAAGAATACAAGGCTGAAAAGGCTTTGGAAAGTTTGAAGAAATATTTGGTTTCCAAGGTTAGAGTGGTAAGGGACGGGAAGGAAGACGAGATTCCAGCTGATGAGCTGGTTCCTGGCGATATTGTGATTCTAGAAGCTGGCGAGAGGATGCCGGCTGATGCGAGGCTGGTTGATGCAGCAAATTTCAAGACTGATGAAGCATCCTTGACCGGGGAATCTGCGCCTGTATCCAAAATCACTGATGCTTTGCAAGATGTTTCTGTGCATGAAAGAAAAAATATGGCGTTCATGGGAACCCTAGCTGTTACTGGCAGAGCCAGGGGTGTTGTAGTTGCTACGGGAATGAACACAGAGTTTGGGAAAATAGCTGCCTCCTTGCAAGATGCCGAAGAGCCAACACCACTGCAGTCAAGGCTTGACAGGTTTGGAAAGAATTTAGGTTTGCTGGTAATTGTCATCGCAGCTTTGCTGTTTGCCATTGGCGTATCAAGAGGGCTGGCAATGACGCAAATGCTTCTGACAAGCATCAGCTTGGCTGTGGCTGCAGTGCCGGAGGGCTTGCCTGCGGTGATTTCATTGACATTGGCATTAGGAACGCAAAGCTTGGCTAAAAGAAACGCGGTGATAAGAAGGCTTGGCGCCGCCGAGGCTGCTGGCTCTGTTGATGTAATTTGCGCTGATAAAACCGGGACTATGACTTCCAATGAAATGACTGTAAGGAAGATTTACTTGGAAACCGGAGCTATAGAGGTGGCTGGCGTCGGGTTTAAAGTCGAAGGGGGGTTTGTGTCCAATGGAAAGAAGATCAACCCAAAGGAAGACAAACACCTGATGCAGCTGCTGAGTATAGCCAAACTCTGCAACAATGCAGTCCTGTCTGATGGCAAAATAATCGGTGATCCTACAGAAGGGGCGCTGACAGTTTTAGCGGCTAAATCCAAGCTGGAAGATAACTACAAAAGAACAAATGAAATACCGTTTTCATCTGAAAGGAAGATGATGACCACAATTCATATTGCAGGCAATGGTATGGTTGCCTATTCCAAAGGAGCCCCCGAGACCATTTTAAACAAATGCTCATTTGATAGCTTTGGAAGAAAGATGACCGATGACAAGAGGAAAAAAATCCTGGAAGTAACGCAGAAGTTCGCATCAGAAGGCTTGAGGGTTCTTGCATTCGCTTACAGAAAGTTGGATAAGAACTATAAATTGGAAAATGCTGAGGAAAATCTTGCTTTTGTTGGCCTAACAGGAATGATAGATCCCCCGAGGAGAGAAACCAAAGAGGCGATAAAAATCTGCCAGCAAGCCGGGATAAGGGTTGTCATGATTACCGGCGACCATATGCTTACTGCAGAGGCGGTTGCGAATGAAGTAGGAATAGTCAGCAAAGTTGCTACTGGCGATGATTTGGACAAGATTGATGACCAAGATTTGTACATGATGTTGGATGAAGTATCGATTTTCGCTCGTGTTTCACCGCAGCATAAGCTAAGGATAGTAGAAGCGTTGAAGAAGAAAGGTTTGATAGTTGCTGTAACTGGTGATGGGGTTAATGATGCTCCGGCATTGAAAAAGGCTGATATCGGAATAGCAATGGGGATTAAAGGGACTGATGTTGCTAAAGAAGCGTCTGACATGGTTCTGCTTGATGACAATTTTTCAACGATTGTAAATGCTGTAGAAGAGGGGAGGGGGATTTTTGACAACATTAAAAAGTTTGTCAGGTATCTGCTGGCGTCGAATCTCGGGGAAATTTTAATCATTGCTTTGGCATTATTAGTTTTAGCACCAATGCTTGGTTTGGAAGATGCTCTGCCGTTGTTGCCATTGCAGATTCTATGGATAAATTTGGTGACGGATGGACTGCCTGCTTTAGCCTTGAGTGTGGACACAAAAGAAAAGGAAATAATGAACAGGAGGCCCACAAGGGGATTCTTGAAAAATTCTGCAGCATTCATTTTAGCAGCAGGCATAATTTCAACTATAGCAACTTTGGGAATTTTTATACATGCATTGCCGGAGGGCCTGGAAAAGGCTAGGACTATGGCGTTCACAACTCTTGTCGTCTCTGAGCTTCTGCTAGTTTTCAATGCCCGCTCCGAAGAGAAGTCTGTATTTAGAAATAGCCCATTCACAAACAGATTTCTGGTACTGGCAGTTGTGTCGTCCCTGGTGCTGCAGCTATCGGTTATTTACTTGACGCCGTTGCAGCCGATATTTGGCACGGTGGCTTTGAGTGCAGTCGATTTGATAAAGGTTCTGGGTGCTTCGTCCCTGGCATTGATAGTCCTGCCTGAAATTTTCATAAGGAAGGATTAGCAGTATTTGCAGATTTTTGGTTCGCTCTTTTGATGTGACTTTAATTCGCTTTTGTCAACCATCCTTCCGCAAGAAGTGCACTTGATTTTCCCCATACTTATTATTTGCATTGGAATTAATTTAAAAGTTAATTTAATAGAAGACAAAATTATTAGTAGTGTTAAGCAAAGACTTTAAAGAATCTATTTCTATAGAAGTTGTATCGATGACAGGAGCGATAGTAGCAGGTTTCGT
>CAYIDG010000091.1:0-3578 GCA_964362055.1 uncultured archaeon
GAGTTTCCACCTGCTGCGCACCGTAGTGCCTGGATTCATGTCTCAGAATCCATCGTGGGGCATCTACTTCCATAGCCCCTACCCATTATCGGTTTGTTGGTTCATTACACCAACAACAGCCTAATGAGATACAGTCCCATCCTGTTCCGCCGTGGCTTTTGCTATAGACTCATTCCAGAAGTCTGTAGCTATGGGATATTGAGCTCACTTTCGCGAGTTTATCTCCCTGAGCAGGGTAGGTTGACTGCACATTATGAAGCAGTTCGCCGAGGTCTTGCACCTCTCGACTCGCATGGCAGTGGAACCCGAATAGCAATGGTCTCTGGCGGGATCAACCAGAATTGGCGGGTCCTACCTCTAAAGGTTTCATCAATCAACCTTTACCTTGAACGCTACTCAAGACTTGAGCTAGACTATATCATGAGCTAGAATAAGACTTCTCATTCTTGGCATTGCGTGCCTAGTTGAGTCTAAACGCCAAGCTCACGAGACAAAGATATAGTAGTGCTTGATTGTATTTAAAGGTTTTGAATAGAGGTTCTGTTGCGTTAACGGTTGATGAATAAGTTTGTTGCAGTTAGGTTGATAGCAAATAAAAAATAATTGAGTTTTAACATAAGTTCTTTTTGTAAGAGTTATTAATTTTTGGAAGGAAGATGTTCGACCACACTAGCATAGTGTCTATCCGTGGTGAGAGGCCTAATATAACCTCTCGCTTCGTTAACAAATATAGGAACTCCATAGTGTTCCCTCATTTCTCTCACACGTTTATTAGTGAATTCATAGCTTAGTTCTCCTTTAGGAGGGAGAATATCTCTCGTTATCCTTCTTTCTTCAGTCTTAACTGTTCCGTCTGGATACTGAATCATTACTATCAAGTCGGCGTTTCTTCGTTCATATTCTAAACGCTCTTTTAGATGTGGGGGCAAATCACCAAATAAATCTATTTCACCCTGTTCAGGTGAAGGATCATAAGCTTCAAGAGGTTTAACAGGTTTTCTAGGCAAGCTATGCTCATCCTTTGGTGTGCAAACCCTTAAAGTTGGTCCATTAAGTAAACTGTATAATCGTCCATGTAATTGTCTGTTACCTACGACCGATTTATTACCATATGTTGGAGTATCTCGTCTCCAAGCTTTATAACTAACAGCTTCGTCTACAGGCTCTTCTAAAGGAGTATCACTGATATACACCTCGTCACTTTCTAGAAGACTATTAACAATATACCTAGGGAATAAACTTTCTGAAGACTTTTTCTTTTCCAAACCAGTTTCTTGGCCTAGTACAGAACCTCCCTGTTTAGTAATTTTTCTTTTCCAAAACATAATACGTTATAGATTTTTCCTATATTTAAGCATTTCTATTCTTCACTACATATAAGTGATAATAATTCTCATTCAGGGCCTCGATCGGGATTTGAACCCGAATTTCCCCAGTCTTTTCAGACTTCAAGGGCTCCACAGGCCCCTACTCTAATTCCCCATCGATAGATTCCAGGTTGAGCTATCGAGGCCAATACTAGCAGTAGTATAGAATTAATTTAGTGTTTTAAAAACTTATTCTAAACTTGCAGAAGATAATAACCAGCCGCTTTTTCCCTCGCAATTCTTTTGATGATTTTCCTGTTAACCAGATTGAGTATGACATTCGCAGCCTTCCCTTTCGGCATTAATGCAGCCTTAGCTATGAAATCAACATCCTTCAACTTATCATCGGATTTGGCACCCAAAGATTTCATCGCCTCTACAATCTTCTTCTCGTCGTCTGTCAACTCTGCCATTCAAACAATTTATCAAGAAGACTATTTATTCCTTCTTTTCAGGGCAGCATCGTCCACTTTTCTCAGGTAAGCGAGATTTTTTGCCACGTCAAGCATGAAGGCTAAAGTTACTATAGACAATACAACCCATGAGATGAATTCAAGCGCATGCATTCCATAAATGTAGTTGTTTGGGAAGAAGAGCCAATGCGTCTGCATCAAGACCACTAGAAGCCTGCCCTCTGTCCCGCCGAATCCTCTACTCGAAATTCTTAATACGCCTTCGTAGGAACTGAAATGGGCTGCCTGGATATTCCACAAATAAGTTACGATTAATAGCGCAATAGCGACAGGCATGCTCAGGATTGGGGAGAGTCCTAATCCTATAAAAATTGACAGGAGTGTTATGTTGTCAAACACATGGTCGATGTAATTGCCGTAGTTGGGTCTCGGTGTTTTCCTGTAGTATGCCAATCCTCCGTCTGTAGAATCGGTTATCCAATGCAGGAAGAATACCAAGTTGGCAAGCCAGATATAATTTGGATTGAAGTTTGACAGATAGTAGATTGGGATTAATGACAGTCCTAATAGTAATGCAGAATAAGTTAATAGATCTGGGGTAACCCATTTTGGGTATAGTTTGATTATTTTTTCCAGAATAGGCGCTTCTATTTTTGATAAAGGGGTTAGGTGTTTTCTTTCTAGATTCCTATCTGATTGTTTAAAAGCCATTGATATAATTTGTATTTTTAATAATAGGAATGTCGGTGCGGAGATTTGAACTCCGGACTTCGGCGATTCATCTTTCATTTTTTTATCAATGCTCATAAGTTTATGAGCGCCGCTTAAGCTGGACTACCATGTTCTAGCCAGGCTAAACTACACCGACCTAATATCTAATTATAACTAACAATTTAAAAGTTCAAAAATTCCATTAAAAATATGTTCTTGGTAATCTTCGGTCCTCCTGGTAGTGGAAAGGGGACACAAGCTAAGAAAATAGCTGAAGCATACAAAATCAAGCAAATCACCACAGGCGATATTTTCAGGGAGCATATGAAAAAAGAGACAGCATTGGGCAAGAAAGCCAAGGAATACGTGAACAAAGGCTTGCTGGTTCCTGACGAAATAATTAACGGCATAGTTGAAGAAGAATTGAAAAAGCTTGTATACAAGACTGGATTTATAATGGATGGATATCCTAGAACAATTAACCAAGTGAAATTTTTTGACAAGTTGTTGGAAAAAACAAAAATAAAATTGGACGGCATTTTGAATTTGGTTGTGGATGAGAAGGAGATTATCAGGAGACTGACCAGTAGAAGGATGTGCTCTTCATGCCAGTCGATTTTCAATCTCGTTTTCAATCCTCCTAAGAAAAAGGATATTTGCGATAATTGTGGTGGTAAGTTGATTCAAAGAGATGATGACAAAGAAGATGTGATCAAGAAGAGGCTGAAAGTTTATAAGAAGCAGACCGAGGAAGTTTTGAATAATTACAAGAAATCTGGAATTTTATATGATGTGGATGGCGGGCAGGATGCGGGAAAAGTTTTTGAGGATATCAAGCATATTCTGGATAATAAGGTGATGATGTGGAACGGACACTTGTGTTGATAAAACCAGATGGCGTGAAGAAGGGGCTTGAGAAACGTATAGTCAAGAAATATGAAGATGCTGGGTTGAGGATGATAAAAAGAAAAGAAATTACGCCAACACCACAGTTGCTTAAGCGGCATTATTCTGCCCATGTTGCAAAGCCGTTCTATCCTGATTTAGAGAAGTTCATGTCTTCAGGAGATCGGAAGAGCGTCGTGTA
>CAYIDG010000092.1:0-1488 GCA_964362055.1 uncultured archaeon
TTCAGACGTTTGCTCTTCCGATCTTCCAGGTAAGCAAGGGCAAAAGGATTATAGAGCTCAGGGTTAGCAAAAACAATTTGGAAGCAGCAAAACTAGCAATCAAGAAATTTGGACTGAAGATATCAACACCTGTTAGAATCGAAGTTTTAGAATAATTGGTGTGTAAATATGACAATGTATGCTGTAGAAAAACATATTAGATTTAGTAGAACTATTGAAAAATTTTGGAGATGCTATAGATTTCAAAGCCGAGCAGAAGCCAATGATTATGCATCTACTGTAGGCCTAATGATGTTTATGGGAAGAATATCACCTAATCCTTATACACCTAGAAATGCCTTAAAACAATATCCGATAGAAAGATTCAGACAAGACATTAGTCAGATGTCACTTGACTAAAGCAAATTTTATTTTCTCCTAACCCCAAACAGAAAAGCAAACATCGCCAGCACAAGTAATGTAGCGAAAATGAAATAAACGACAAGCCCTATCGACGGCAAGATGCTCAACCCCGTATAGGGCTGCGAGAATATTTTGTAGGACTGGACCGAAGAAAACATGAAACCGCTCATAGCAATCAGCACAATAGCAGCTCCTATAGACACAGTTTCTTCTTTTGGCGTTAATTCTTTGATCATTCTCTCAGCCTCGCTCACATGAGTTACCAAGTTCCCGGAATCTTTTTCAACATAATATAATTCTCTCTTCAGTCTAATCGTCTCTTCATCCATTCGACTGCGCTTGTTAACCAAATACACACTGCGCCATACAGAACCTCTGAGTTTGTATAAATCATCCTGTATGGTATGCATCAACGGAACTAATATGCCCCTATTTCGACCTAGATGGAAACCCCTGTCTATAACATCTTGCTCCAAAGAATTCAGCTTGTTCAGATGCCTTTCAACCTCGTACCTATCTATCCTTTCATGATGCAATTCTGTGTTTAGTTTGGAAAGCACATCCCCTACAGATTCTTTTTCCGGAAGCTGTATATCCATAATCTAATATTTGTAAAGCCATTACTTATTTTTACAGGGTTATAGACTTCCATGATGCTCTTTCTATGGGATAGAAATACTGGGTACGACTAGGTAATAAATGAAGGGATTGTAAAGTTAATTGAAGAATCTGGATAGGATAAGAAGTGGAAAATTGGGAATGTGGGATAAATAATTAATTCCAAATGCGCGCAAGAAACTCAAAATTTATAAGCATAAAGTAATAATAAATATCTATGAAATACTTTGGTGCATTAAATTCCAGATCACATCTTAGAAAAATAGAAAAGGCTCGCATAGATGCCGTGAGAGCCCTCGCACCGTATGCTGGACCATATGCGGAACAGCCTATATCACTGGAGGAAGTCAGAAACCTTCTTGATAGAGCACTGCCACCTGGTTTTTCAATCTCAGATGATGTGATACGAGAACGATACAGCAGTCTATAATTAAATGACTTTTCCCAAGCAATACCATACTCTCCAGA
>CAYIDG010000092.1:1498-3566 GCA_964362055.1 uncultured archaeon
AAATTTGCTTAGATAGAATAAATGCTCTGATTATTCAAAATATATGTTATAATAATGAAAAATTATCTATGGACTATACCATTTGGCTGGACCAAGTACATTCGGACATGCTTTCTTCAGTAGGCGGGAAAGGTCTCCATCTAGGAGAGATGATAAACCTAAACTTGCCGGTGCCTGACGGTTTTGCCATCACCACCAAAGCTTTTGAAAAACTCTTGGAAATCGCCAACATAAAAAACAGCATAAAAGGACTTCTACAAGAATGCGACGCAGAAAACACCCAACAATTATTAGAAACATCCAAATCAATCAAGGAACTAATCCTCTCGCAGGACATGCCAATGCCTATAAAATCCGAAATCGTGGAAAGCTACAAACAATTATCCTACTCCAACCAAGTGATCAGCGAAGAGGTGCTCAAACTTATCTCAGCTGGAAGGGAGTTGGCTTTAGTTGCTGTCAGGAGCTCTGCTACTGCCGAGGATTTGCCCACGGCTTCTTTCGCAGGCCAGCAGGCGTCTTTCCTGAATGTCAAAGGCATCAAAGATTTGATAGATGCGGTGAAGAAATGCTGGGCATCATTGTATGAACCGCGTGCGATTTTTTACAGGGCCAAACAAGGCGTTACCGACGCCAGCATTTCAGTAGTCGTCCAAAGGATGGTGCTGGCTGTTGAGAAATCTGGAGTGATGTTTACCGTCAATCCTGTCACAGGCGGCGATGAGATTGTCATAGAAGCCACATGGGGCTTGGGGGAGATGCTGGTATCAGGCTCCATACAGCCCGACCAATATAGGTTGACAAAGGAAGGCGGGATTCTGGAAAAGGTCATCGGGAAAAAAGAGCGGAGGAAAATAAGGGATTATGCGACCGACAGGACCATTGAAGTGTCTGTGCCCAAGGATTTTGTAAATTCCCAGGTGCTGGCAGAAGAGGAGATGTTGCGGCTGGTCCAATATGCATTGAAGCTGGAAAAATTCTATAAAAAACCGCAGGACATAGAATTTGCAATCGATAAGAACAAGATATACATCGTCCAGACAAGACCTGTCACAACCGAGGCGAAAGTTGAGGAAGTGAAGGTTGCAGGCAAACAAATCCTCAAAGGATTCGGCTCGTCACCAGGGATTGCTACAGGCAAAGTAAAAATTATCAACTCTATGGAAGACTTGACTAAAGTGAAAGAGGGCGACATCCTTGTTACGAAGATGACATCGCCGGATATGGTGGTTTCAATGAGCAAATCAGCGGCAATAATAACAGACCAGGGCGGTGCGACAGCGCATGCGTCGATAGTTTCACGAGAGTTAGGCATACCTTGCATAGTCGGAACCCAGACTGCTACAAACACATTGAAAGATGGGCAATTGGTAACTGTGGACGCATATCATGGTATTATATACCAAGGTGAGGTTGCTCTGCCTGAAGCTGAAGAGGCTGTTGAAACTGTGGAACTGCCAGAAGGCGTATCAACGATAACCCAGGTTAAAGTCAACTTGGCATTTCCTGAGCACCTGGAAGAAATTGCCAGCAAGGCTGATGGTGTAGGGCTTTTGAGAATAGAGCATATGGTAACCAAATACGGCGTTCATCCCGCAAAATTAATCAACGAAGGGAGGAGCGAAGATTACACAAAAATTTTAGTTGATGGAATCAGGCCGATAGCAGAAGCATTCAAACCAAAGCCAGTCTGGGTTAGGACACTGGACGCGAGAAGCGACGAGTTCAGGAATCTGGAAGGTGGGGAAGATGAAATGGAGGAAGACAATCCGATGCTGGGATGGCATGGCATAAGAAGGAGCTTGGAGGAACCTGATCTGCTTAAAGCGGAATTCGAAGCTGTCAAGCGACTGCATGAAGAGGGCTTCACCAACATCCACATAATGCTGCCTTTCATCATCTCAACCGATGAACTTAGAAAATCGCGTGAGATAGGAAACGAAGTTAATCTGCCTGACACAGTCCGCATGGGTATAATGGTTGAAACACCGGCTGCTGCATTGGCCATAGAAGACTTTTGCAAGGAAGGAATTGATTATCATGGAAACACAGGCATTGGCGCAAGACC
>CAYIDG010000093.1:0-3539 GCA_964362055.1 uncultured archaeon
GGAAAAGGTAGGCCGGGATGGCATATTGAATGCAGCGTGATGAGCATGAAATATTTGGGTAAAACTTTTGATGTGCATACTGGTGGCATCGATTTAATTTTTCCGCACCACGAAAATGAGATAGCACAGAGCGAGGCTACCACAGGAAAGAAATTCGTCAATTACTGGCTGCATGGTGAGCATTTGCTTGTGGATGGGCAGAAGATGAGCAAGTCATTAGGTAACTTCTACACACTTAGAGATATTTTGGATAAAGGGTACGATGCAAAAGCTATGAGATATTTGCTCTTGTCTGCCAATTTCAAACACCAACTAAATTTCACGTTCCAATCATTAGATGCAGCTAAAAACACTGTTGACAGTTTATTTAATTTTTTGAATAGACTGAAAGATGTTAAAGGCAATAAAAGCAATTCTAAGGTTAAAGGGCTGATAAAGAAAGTCCGGAAGGAATTCAACGATGCGATGGATGATAACCTTAATACAAACGATACATTAGCTTCATTGTTCAAATTCATTAACGGGATAAACAATTTAATTGATTCTAATGCTGTTGGCAAGAGCGATGCGAAAACTGTTAGCAATGTTATTCTGGGTTTTGATGAAATTCTTGGGCTCGATTTGAAAAGTGCGTTGAAAGAGAGGAAATTACCTAAAGAAACGGAACGATTAATTGAAGAGAGAGAGAAAGCTAGAACTAAAGGTGATTACAAAACTGCAGATGAGATAAGAAATAGGTTGAAAGATGAGTTCGGTATATTGCTTGAAGATTCTAAAGAAGGTATAAAGTGGAAAAAGGTAAGATTATTGGATGTCGCAGCTGCGACAATCTGAATTTATATATCTTCAGTTTATTATAATCTTGAGGAGCTCCGCTTCTCATGGAACTTTATGTTGCAAAAAGTTTACAACTGGTATTCTAAGGAATCTGTACAAAAAGCTATTCTAGAAGTTGCAAATAACAGGGAAATAGTTTCTGTCTATAAAGATAGTGCATTTGGCAAAAGACCGGATATGCTGCAATATCCTGCTGATATCTTGCAAGCTGTATCGGAGGGTGCGTTGTCCTTCCACGGCAGCATCGAGCAATGGACAAATCCAATGAAGTTGGAAGTTGGAATGGCTAAAAAGGATTTAGATGATATTAGAACAGGTTGGAGTTTATTTTTCGATCCTGATGTCAAGGATTTTGAAATTGCAAAAATTGTTACAAGAATTATAGTTGAAGGCCTTAAAGACTATGGTGTTAAAAGCTGTTCAATTAAATTCTCTGGCGGCAAGGGTTTTCATATAGCGGTTCATTTCGAGTCTTTGCCTGAAACTATCAACTACCAGCATATGAAAATGTTATATCCGGATATACAGGAAAAAGTCACGAATTTCATAAAGTGGTATATCAAGGACATGCTTAGAGACGAACTGAATGCTTTAGATAATCCTGAGGGTCTGGCAAGCAGAATCGGGAAGACTGCGAATGAAATAATCGTAAACAATGAAATAGACCCTTTCAAGATAGTAAACATGGACATCTTCAAAAGCAGGCATCTATTTAGACTGCCTTATTCCCTACATGAAACAACTATGCTAGTTAGCCTGCCTTTGAAAGTTGAGGATTTGAAAAATTTCGAGAAAGAAGATGCTTTGCCTGAAAAAGTTAAAGTCGAGGAGAAATTTTTGATACCTAAAGCTAAAGGTGACGCGCAACTTTTGGTCGTAGAAGCTTTGGATTGGGCTTCCAGGCACATGGCTGAAGAAACTGAGGAATTGCCCAAATTTAAGCAAATCAAACGAGTGAAAGCTATACCAGAAATCTATTTCCCGCCATGCATCAAAGCGTTATTAAACGGCGTTCCTGACGGGAAAAAACGGGGCTTGTTTATCTTAATCAATTTCTTGAGGAATATGGGGTGGAATGCTGAACAGATAGAAAAGAGGATTTTGGAATGGAATGAAAAGAATTATCCGTCATTGAGGTCGAATTACATACGTTCTCAATTAAGATGGCACTTTAGACAGGCTGATAGAATCCTAGCCCCGCCGAATTGTGACAATGAAAATTTCTACAAGAGCATGGGCTTGTTTGACTTATGCAAAGATTTGCACACACAAGGCGTTAAAAACCCAATCAGCTATCCTATAAGGAAAGTTTCTAAAGTCGATAAACTAAAAACCAAAAAGGGAAAATGAAGTTAAGCTATTAAAATTTATCTTACGAGTAGTTTATTGGATACCATGGGATTAAAAGAATGGCTGATACCGCAAGATAAAATCTTCTTCGATATTTTGGAAAAACAATCTTTTACTGCATTGGATGGCGCAAATAAACTAATGGACATGCTGCAGAATCCTGTCAATCTGGATTTCAAAATAAAGGAGCTGAAAGACGTGGAGCATCAGGGGGATAAACTAATCAAAGACGTATTTGTCGAATTGAACAAAACCTTTATCACTCCGATAGACAGGGAGGATATAGTCCTGCTTACCTCCAGATTTGACGATATACTAGATTCCATATACGCCAGTGCCAACCGCATATTCCTTTACCAAGTGCAGCCGACTAAAGCAATGATAGAGCTTACCGATGTAATTATCAGATCGACTAAAGAGCTCAATACAGCGATGATACACCTAAGAACCATGAAGAACATTGACATGCTTGAGAAATGCAGGCTGGAGGTGAACAGGTTGGAAAATGCAGCCGATGATATTTTAAACAAGACCTTGGCGGAACTATTCAAAGGGACAGATGCAGTGGATATCATGAAACACAAGGAAATTATCGATTTTCTTGAGCTGGCATCAGACAAATGCGAAGATGTCGCGAATGTCATAGGCGATATTTTAGTAAGACACAGATGATTATGGTATTTGAATTGCTGGTTGTGATAATTTTTCTTGCTTTTGTTTTTGATTTCTTAAATGGGATGAACGATGCTGCAAACTCCATTTCAACTGTCGTGGCTACAAGGGTATTAAAGCCAAGAAATGCTGTGGTGTTAGCTGCTTTCATGAACTTTGTTGCGGCATTTGTTTTCACAACCGCGATAGCTTTTACATTTGGAAAAGGCTTGGTTGACCCGAAAGCCATTAATCAGACCACGATTTTAGCAGCAGTGATAAGTGCGATAATTTGGACTTACATTGCAACACGCAATGGATTACCCATATCAGTTAGCCATGCCATAACAGGCGGCTTGATTGGTGCCGCTTTGGCTACAGCTGGCTTGTCTGTAATTATTTTCGAAGGCGTGTTCAAAACTTTGGTTTTTATTTTCATAGCGCCGTTTTTAGGATTATTTGGTGCCATAATTTTCTCAATTGTAATTATCAGATTGTTTAGAAAAGTCTCTACGGAAAAAATTAATAAATACTTTAGGAGACTGCAATTGATTTCTGCCAGCTTCTATTCGCTGGGACACGGCAGCAACGATGCACAGAAGACAATGGGGATCATTTACGCCGCATTGATAGTGAATGGAACTTTAACAACCTCAGACCCCTTGCCAATTTGGGTAATATTCGGCGCTTATACAGCGATA
>CAYIDG010000094.1:0-3526 GCA_964362055.1 uncultured archaeon
CGCCGAGCTCCAGGAGGCGCATGTGGGACCTATTCTGATGGGGGGGGCGGAGCGGGCGGGGCTGCTGGGGGTTCTCATGGAAGCATTGGTACTAACAGAACTTTTGGTGCTGGTGACGGAGGCGGGGGAGGAGGGGCAGGAGATGCTGGGAACGCTGGAGGGAATGGCGGGGCTGGCGGGATCCCTGGCGGCGGCGGAGGTGCGGGTGGCGGACACAATGCAGGTGCTGGGGGGAATGGCGGCAACGGAGGTACGGGCGCCAGAGGCGAGGTAAGAATATGGGCATGGTGATTAGGAAACAACAAAACACAGCCACAGGAGCGGAATTCATGATTAAAGCTAATCTGCCAATTGAAACGAAAAATCGAAATGCATTACGAAAAATCGAAATACTTAAATACGCAATTTCATATAACAGCATTATGATAGAGGAGCTGCTTGATACCAAGGCAAAAGTTAGGATAATGAAATTTTTATCGGAATTTCCAGATGAGCAATTCCAAGCCATAGATGTTGCCGGCAGGCTAAAGCTTTCTGTTTCAAGAACAAGCGAGTGCTTAAAAGATTTGGCTGGCAATCGCATCCTGCAGTCAAGAAAAATCGGCAAAGGTTATCTGTTCAAAGTAAACAGTTCCAACTATCTGACAAGAATAATTCTGGATGCATTTAGGAAAGAAAAAAGGGTTGTGGAGCTTATAGCAGATGACTTTGTTTCAAGAGCAAAGCGGTTGGGGGGGGTTAAAAGCATTGTTCTCTTCGGCTCTGCGCTCAAAGGACCTAAGATTGGCAGTGATATAGATTTTCTTGTGGTTTCTGAAGGGGAGATTGATAAAAGCAAGATTTCTAAAATTACGGCCGAATTGGACGTAAAATACGGGTTTACAGTATCTTCTTTGGCAATGACTATGGCAGAATTCAAGAAAAAAGCAAAGGCTGGCGAAAGCTTTGTGATAAACGTGATGGCAACGCACAAGCTGTTCTACGGCACACAGTTGGAGGAATTAGTCTATGGTAAGGGAAGTTAACAGGGAAGATGCTGAAAAATTTTTGAAGAAGGCAGAGAACTTTTATGAAGCCGCAGCCGACGAAAGGAGTAAAGGCAGATACGATGTTGCTATATTCAATTCCACCCAGTCAATAATCCTTGCTAATGATGCTTTATGCGTTGCACTCTTGGGAAAAAGGCCGAGCAAAGATCATCTTGAGGCAGTGGAGCTGCATGTTGAAGCAGCTGCTGGAAAGGAGAACAGGAGAGATATCGTTAAAGACGCCTTAGAGAAGAGGAGCGAATACGGATATACGGAAATTAGTGCAAATGAAAAAGAAGCCAATATTCTGCTTGTAAGAGCCAAGCGTTTCTTAGATTGGATAAAGGGGAAGATTGGATATGAATAGGTTTAAATTTTATCATGAATGGACGAAGTGTTTGTGTCTGCAAACAGTTCAAACAGTTGATGGGCAATGTGGAAAATAATTAAAAAAGTTTTGGGCATTGAAGACTTGGAACAAAAGGTCTCCCGGTTGTCGGAAGACATGGAGGAGCTGAAGGCGAAAATCAAGGAAACAACCAGGGACGAGCAGGCGGAGCTGCTGGACGCATTGGAAGGAAGGATGACGACATCAGAGATTGCTGAGATTGTCGGCAAAAGCAGGTCATGGACATCCTTCCTGCTGAACAAGCTGGAGCGGACAGGAAGGATAAGGGAAGCGGGGAAGAAAGGGAGAGAAGTCTTGTACGAAAGGGCGGATGGAAGATGAAAACGACAAACTTTAAATTAACTGGTTTGGGCGAAGCTTTCCTAAAAAGGTTCTACATCTCTACCCAATCTTTTGTTAACTTTACTTCCCCAGTTTCCTCATTTATAGCTGCTTTAGCTAACTGCAAAAAATCATGCCCAATAATATTTTTCCTGCCTCCGAATACCGTTAAAGGGAATACAACACCATCAACTTCAACACCAACAGAATATACAGGTTTAGTGTCTTTGAATTCACCCATTGATTGCACTCCCCAGTTCCCCAAATGTGGCGCTGCAAGTTTTAATAATATTTCTTCATCAACCATAGTCCTATCAGCACCAGTATCTATGACAGCCTCCACCTCTTCTGACTTCCCATTGACAGAAATCACAGCTTTCTTCACTATTTCCATAAATAACTATTGTCATTCCAGATATTTAACTTTTTACCCAGCCTCTGCATCAGAACATTTAAAGGCGGATGAAAAATGAAAACAGAAAACAAAACATGTGGAAGATTGCTGGCATTTATTTTCATCTCAACTTTCCTATCGCTATCTACTATAGCATCAGCAACCGTCCCACAATATCTGAACATCAACGGTAGATTAAGCAATACTACAGACTATCCGCAAGACGGGAGGTTTGTACTAAATTTCAGTTTGTACACCCAGGCAGGAGGAGGCAGCAACATCTGGACAGAGATACAGAACATCTCAGTATCCAAAGGGCAGTTCAACGCTACATTAGGAACCAACACCTCTTTGGCAGGCGTCAATTTCTACCAACCCCTCTGGCTTGGAATAAGGGTGCACCATCCGACTAACAATGCAGAGATGACTCCAAGACTGAGGATAGCAACAAACGCATTTGCATTCCGTGCCAACACCACCTTTTATGTCAACGGCACGGCAGCAGGCAACATAGACATGAACTCCTACAGTCTGTTTGGGGCAGGGTGGCTGAATGCAACAAACATCAATTCCACTGGCTGGGTAAATGCAACTTCATTGAATATAGACACAGGGACATTGTTTGTCGATGCCAGCAATTCAAGGGTAGGTATAGGGACCATATCACCGCAATTTGCTTTGGATGTAAGAGGCAGCATCAATTCCACAGCATGGGTCAATGCCAGCGACATAAACGCAACAGGAAACATTTATGGCACATTCGGCTGGACCAACCTGGCATCCTACCCTGCAGCATGCCCTTCAGGACAGGCCATCACAGCACTAGGGGATACGATAACATGCGCTGAAGCCGGAGGAGGCACTAACGTTTCGCTTAATTATGTCTACAATTCCACAGACTGGATAGGGTGGAGGGCAACAAAAGAAGGCGTAGCAAGGATAGAGGTGACAGCCCAGATTGCTACAGACCTGGTATGCACAGACTGCATAGGTACAACAGAAATAGCCGATTCTTATTTATTGAACACAGGCGATACTGCCACAGGGGATTATACCTTTGACACTACTACATTCTTTATCGATTCGTCAAATGACAGGATAGGTATAGGCACTACATCACCCCAGTCATTGCTGCATGTCGTAGGAACAGGCAACACCCTGAACATTAGTAACGGAACAAGAACCCATCTGTTTGTAAACGGCAGCACTGGCAATGTGGGGATAGGCACCATAAAGCCAAACCATACGCTCCATGTGGAAGGGGATGTGAACATAACTGGAAATCTTACTGTGAACAACAGGAGCGCAACGCCAAACTTCTGGAGGTTTATTGCAAATGGAACTAGTGTAACATGGAGATCGGAAGAGCACACG
>CAYIDG010000095.1:0-3487 GCA_964362055.1 uncultured archaeon
TGTTTTTCCAATAATACCACCGAAAATGAAAGAACAGCCTAAATATATTGGTTAAAATAGAATAATTTTATGGTCTTTGATGCGTTTATTTCATTATTTCAAAATTTAATTGCTACATATGGTTATACAGCACTGTTTTTTGCTAGCATTATTTCTGCTTCTACCGTTATAATTCCAATGCCATTATATGTTTTGATATTCTTTGCTTCTGGCTTGGGATTGAATCCTTTAATCGTTAGCATTGTTTCAGGAATTGGCTCAGGTATAGGTGAAATGACAGGTTATCTTGTAGGAATTGGTAGTGGTAAAGTCATTAGTAAAAGCCTGCATAAAAAAATTAAAAAAGTTGACGAATTTAAAAATTTTATTAAAAGATACGGATTCTTTGCTATTCTTGTAATTGGCATATTGCCATTTCCTTTTGATGTAGCTGGTATAATTGCTGGTGCAGCTAATTTAGGTATGAAGAGATTTTTACTAGCAGCTATCATCAGCAAAATTATAAAAACCCTTATGATAGCATATGCTGGATATTTCGCCTTGCCATTTATAGAAGTGTATTTACATCCACTATTGCAGTGATAAGTTGTCTAAGTACAAACAAGTAATAATAGTTCGTAAGGATATTGATATGGGGAAAGGGAAATTAATTACCCATTGCATTCACGCTGCTATAGGAGCTATGGGACTAGTTGACGAACAGACAATTAAAAAATGGGAAGAGGAAGGTGCTAAGAAAGTTGTATTGAAGATGAAGGATTTGAAAGAGTTATCGTTGTTACATAAAAAAATAAAGGATGGAAAAATTCCATGTTTTCTAGTTAGAGATGCTGGACTAACGCAATTAAAAGCTGGGACTATTACAGCTTTAGGCATAGGTCCTGTCGAGGAGAAGAAAATAGATAAGATAACTGGGAAATTAAAATTGCTTTAACATCTCAAATACTTTTGCAAATCGCTCTCTCTCTGCAGACCTTCCAACAAGATATTTTCATTTATCAAAATGGCAGGTGTTTTCTTTATTTTGTAATTTTCTTTTAGAACATCAATGGTGGTTATGTTCAAATCTATGGGAAGTGGAATGAGCATCGCATCCGTGCCGCATTTCTCCTTTACATCAAGCAAAACCGCGCTCTGCACCTTTTGCTGTATAGCAACAGTTTCGTTATAGTATGAATAGAAATAAACAAGTGTTGAATAACTGACGTTGCAATTGTTTTTTATGTCGATGCTGTTAAACCAGAACTGAGTTTGGAGCAATGCGTATCTGCTCTTTTCCAGTAAAAGTGCTGGTGCAAATCGATTGGTCTGCTCAAACCTCTCTATCTTTTGGCCCTCTTTGAAAATTTTATCATTGAACTGCAGGTTGGCTTTAACTGCACTGTCGCAAGACAAGGATTGGTTGAACAAACTATGCAAGGACGTTTGCAATCTTGCGTCATTCCAGAAAGTGTCTATTTCTGTCAATCTGCTTTGAACCTCCTCGGCTCTGGAACTATCCAGCCAGACACCTACAGCAATGCCTATGACAAAAATTACAGTGGTGATTACCCCGGAACGCCAGAAAACATCCTTCTGCATCTTTTACCACTTGAAATTCTTCGTCATGTATCGCCAAATAGAATGAACCAAATTAATTGGAAAGACTGTAATGTAGAAAGTGAGATAGACAAAATAATCGAAAGAATTCTTCGGCTTGTACTTTTCCCTGGTTAGATTCAGGCTGATTTTAACCCAGGTGATTGACAATATGAACACTAAGATACCGAATATTGTAAAGATGTCAGGAACTATCCAGAACTGCCAATGTTTCAATGGATTCACACCTATCATTGAAGCCTGCACAAAAAAATTGAATTGATTGAAGATAGACCTGAAGATTATGTATATGAATAAACCCAATCCAACAACCGATAGGACGTATGATAAAGAGAAAAACGGCCAAATGAATGAGCTCATTATCCCGTAATTGCCTTTGGTGAATGTGTATTTGTATTTCATCATCGTCTGCATGCCGCCGATGTTCCACCTTATCCTCTGCCTCCACCATGATTTGAATTTAGTTGGAATGTTGGTGTAAGTTTTTGCTTCTGCAGCCATCTTTATCTTGTAGCCCCTGCTCAAAAGCCTCCATGCGATTTCTATGTCTTCGGTCATGTTCTTCGTATCAAACCCGCCAACCTTCTGTAGAACATCTTTCCTGTAAAGGCTGAGGGGCCCTGGAGTGACATAGACAGCATCAAGAAATTCCAGCAACTTCCTAGACCAGACTATCATCGCATATTCCAGCCACTGGAGCGTCTCAAGCAGCCCTTTTGGCTTGTTGGCGAATATGGAGGTGGTAACCCCGGCGACAGATTTGTCGTTGAAAAATGGTATTGATTTTAACAGGGCGTCTGGAAGCGGGTGCGAATCGGAGTCTACGCATGCAACAATCTCCCCCTTGGATTTGCCTAAGCCGAAATTCAATGCACTGGCCTTGCCGCCATTCATCTTCTTGAATACTTTGGCGCTCTTGAATTTTTTCGCTGTTTTGTAAGTAGAATCATCAGAGCCGTCGTCAACAACGATTATCTCCAGTTTGTCTTTCGGGTAATCCAATGAAGTAAGTGACTTCAATGTGCTGTGTATAGTATCCTGCTCGTTGTATGCTGGTACTATGATGCTGACAAAAGGCAGTCTAAGCAATTTTGGTGTTAAGTTCAGTTGGTTTTTATTTCTGCGGAAAAGCAATAGAAAAATCAGCATGAAATATGTGGTGACTGCTGCGAAGAAGATGTAAAGGATGTCAACGATTATTTCTGTCATATACAACAACCATATATGTTAAGTTAAATGTCTATCCCTAAAATAACCATCAAAAACTTCACTGCAGCCAAGTCAAGATTCCTATAAGGGTTGGCAGCGTCATTGGTAGGCAAGCCGGATATGAAGATGACATGCGCATCCAGTCTTACAGCAGTTTCGTTTGCAAACTTCGGATGTACCAATGCTATTATCGGATTCTGTATTTTTCCAGGCAGGTGCTGGTAGGAAGCGATCTCCTTTGCATCTATCGTAACATTTCTTCCAAGAAGGTTGAACAGCAAACGTAGTTTGAAAGTTATCTCAAAAGCGTTTGCAGAATAGATTCCATTGTCCCCTTCTATGGGAAGGAATACCAGGGTGATGTTTTTCGCCAGCCCTCCCCGCAATTCATAATACAGGCGGGCCTCGTCCGGGTATACCTGAACCTTCTGAGCTTCCCTCAGATCAGCCCTGAAATTCAGGGGTATGTCGAAATAATCATAGCTGTAAACAGGCCTGGGGATGTAAATGTATGCCAGGGCGATTACGATGGACAAAACAGAAATCGAGAAAATGAAGATAAGCTGGTTCTTGGTCAGTTCTATCCTATGGCTATACCTCGTCATAAATATCCTTTAGGAATGAATGGTTTGCAAAAATAAAAAAAGGGGGGAAAGTAAATCCTATAAACCCCTGTTAT
>CAYIDG010000096.1:0-3434 GCA_964362055.1 uncultured archaeon
TAAAGTTATCTATAGATTAGTGATTGTATGCCTTTAACCATCAGCGAGATGACTCCTGTCGCTTTGTGCATAGCCACACAGGAGCTACTGGACACCAAAAGATACTGCCAGAATTTCGGCGATAACATGCTTCTCAGGGTGAGGGACAAGGGCCTGGAGCAATATCTGGTGCCGTTCAAGAGGGAGCTGAATTCCAATGATAAAAAATTCCTGGAAGGCCATAGAGCTGTGGTAATAAGCAACATTGATAAAATTATTTCCTTGGTGTCGTCGAGGTATGCGCAGATAGACTATAAAGCGGTGGAATCTATTGTCGCCGAAGGGAAGTCGTTGATAAAGAAGCTTTTGTTCATAGAGAACTTCCAGCAGATGAATTCCTTGGAACCGGTCTTCAGGAGCAAAATTTCTTTGCCTGTATATAGTCTGTTTTTAGAGAGCATGAAACAAAAGCTTACGTTAAAAAAAATGGAATTAACCAACAAGCTGAATGTCTCGGATGATTTTGACGAAAAGGAAGGAATAAGAAGCGATATCCAGAGGCTCCAACACCAAATAGAGACACTGGAGAAATTTAAAAAGAAATTTTAGCTATTCCCTTGGCTCTCTCTTGCCCAAGAAAATCCTGAAATGGATTGCGATGAGTGACAGAATTATTAGCAATAGTGCTCCCCACAACCAAGTGGCTGGATCCAACCAATTTATATCTCCAACTACCATTATTCTCCCTTATACTGATATTTAAATTTCTCTTTCTTTAATAAATATTCTTTTAGTTTTTCCCGCAATTTGCCGAAGGCAGACGGCTCTGCTTGCTTTGATTCCAATGTTTTCTTTAATTCAACTGCCTGCTGTAAGTCAACTGCGTCCTGCATCGGCTGCTGAGGCTTCTCTTTTGTCGGCCAAAATAGATAGGCTGCGACTGCAACGACGACTAAACCTGCTGCAATTAAGACATATATCCATAAATTCCCCTCTTCTGCAGCCTTCTGGATTATTTCTTGTATGGTTTGCGCCCCGCTAATGTTCGCTTTGGTTGAATCTATCAAAGACTTTATTTCGTCTAAAATCTGGGCCATGTTTGCGTAATTCCCCTGTGCAATGCTGTTTTCTGCCTCTTCCAACTTAGCCCTGAGCTTCTCGTATTCGGCTTCCGCAACACTTGTGCTTTTATTCTGCGCCTTGGACTCGTTTAATTGGATTCCTAATTTCAAAAATTCCGTTTTGTACAAAATCACCGTATCATTAATTTTCATTTTGGTCTGTATACCAGGCAGCACACGCAAGGTGAAATCGGAATAGAAGGTCTCCTGAGAGCCGGTTATCTTAAACCTGCCGGAATAATCGCGTATTTCAACAAAGCCCACAGAGAAGTTAACGCCAAATGCGGCGAACCCTCCCCTAGGCTGTATGTTCGCACCTGTGGCGTTTACAACATACCAGCCTGCATCTATATTTTCTATGGAAAACGACACTGTATCCGACAGGTTGCCTGTGTTTTTGATTTCGATTGCAATGGAAATGCTGGAATTTTCAAACAACTCAATGAGTTTCAGAGCCGAGGATATATTAACTATCGACAGGTATTTCGTGAACGGCTTTATTTCCAATGTTTTTGTTTCGGAATTGGAAGAATAGTTTTGCGTTGCAGTATTATTGCATTTATACAGATACTTCCCTACAGCCAGGCTTGCCTTGTCCGGAATGGATACGGATGCGCCTTCCCTGAACAGCTTTGGCGTGACCTGTCCTGTGTCTGCAGAGCAGGTGACATTCGTCTCGCCGCCTACATCAACCTCCCATCCAAGGCTGGAGGAAAGCACCAGCGCGGGTTTGGCTTGCGCCAATTCTGAAGAAATTAAAGAAGTTGTGTTAAAGACATTGTTAGAGTTGTTTGCGTATACTTTCCATCGTATGATGCCGGCTGGAATCGTCATATTGAATTGCGACCTGTTAGTTCCGGGGATTCTGTACATGGTATAGTTGGCAAAGCTGCCTGTGCTGTTAATTTCTATTATAGCCGTGCTAAAAGCGCTTGCATCAGTATTGTCTTTCCATGTCACTTCGAATGTCGATACTGTCGTGTTTGAATAGGTCGAGGGGAATGAGGTGGTGTTGCCAGACCATTTGGGCGCATGGCCTGTTAATGTTACTGTAAAACTCAACCCGGTGGAATTGTCTGTATAGTTCTGGTTGCCCGTTGCGTTTGTTTTGTACGTGTAGGTTCCGCTTAAGAGTGTGTCTGAACTTGTCTGCGGCGTCGAGCCAGACTTCACCAAATTGCCGCTCCTGTAAATGAAGACTGTCCCCGCAGTTGAATTTGCAGTCACATTCAATGCGGATTCATTGGAGGTTTGATAATTCTGATTTTTGTTGCCGTCGAAAAATATTTCCAAGGCGTTGTCCGCTACAGTGACATTGTAAAAATATTGGTCGGTCTTATTCATGTTATTGACTGTATCATTCACAAACATCCTCCACACATATAAACCGGCTGCTATGTCTGTGAAATTGTATATGTGAGCATTGCCGCTTTTGTTCATGGTATAGTTTGTAGAGGTGCCTGTGAAGTTGTGCTCTATCAAAGTTGTGTTTACAGCTATCCTGTCGGTCCAGGTCGCAGAGAATTCATAAGTCCGGTTTCTTATGTATTTTGAGGCTGATGCGACTGATGTGGTGTTGCCGGAGAATTGCGGGGCTATTGTGTCTAGCAATTTGAAACTTACGTTAACAGATGTTATGGCATCGGCGGTGTCCCTTACCGAGACATTGAAGTTAAAAGTGGCGTTTGACCCGGGTGAGTCTATTTCAAACCAGAACCTGTTTGCTCCTGTTACAAAGCCTGTCTTGGTGGCATTGGTCCATTTGATTATACTGCTTGCAGTGTCCTCGTCTATGTTGGTGGCATTTCCGGATGCTGTGGCGTCATCGCCAATCGCACCTGAGTATTGGAAGCCGGATGGCAGGGTTATGTTTACTTGAGTCACATTGGCAGTTGCGGTGTGGGCTATGGTAAAGTTAACCAATACGTCCTTGTCGCTTGCGTTTATCTCGCTTGGTGTGACGTTTGCTGTAAAGGTTAGTGCGGCTGCAGGGCTGGTATATAAAAAGCAGGATACAAAAAAGGCTATTAAGGCTATAAGGCGTCTGTCCATTTAATTTCCCTAAAAATGAATTTATTTTTGTATAAAATATACTTATTAGGCCCAAATTAGATGAGGAGTAACGGGCGGAATGACACAAGATGAATAAAGCTCGAATTGCTGATAAGGGTTTACTGCTTGTAGGTTGATTTGTCCTGCTTGGTTTCTACTGTGAGATAGGTGAAGTTGCCCTTCCAGTCGATTTCTATGGTTGTGGCTTCCTTGTATCCCAAGGGTTCTTTGGCTTGTTCTTGATGGCTGCGGTTGTATTGTCTACATAAATTTTATATTCTG
>CAYIDG010000097.1:0-3412 GCA_964362055.1 uncultured archaeon
AAAAGAATTTACCTATTTGGACGCCTGGATGGGAGGATTCGACACTTGGTAATATATTTGTTGCACTCACTCGGGGACGGGGCCAAAATTACTATGGCCAAAATATTAAGAATATTGGGATTGTCAAGTCTGGATTGGAGCAGATGTCTACGCTGATTGACTGGTACTTGGAAAATACTAAAAAGAATTCGGTCGGTTTTTTCCAGATAGGTGGCGGAATTGCCGGCGATTTTCCAATTTGCGTAGTGCCCTTGATACAACAGGATCTAAAAATTAATTGCAAATTGTGGGGTTATTTCTGCCAGATTTCCGATTCTACGACTTCTTACGGATCTTATTCAGGAGCAGTGCCAAATGAAAAAATTACTTGGGGTAAGCTTTCCGTAGATACTCCGCGGTTCATTATCGAATCAGACGCAACCATTGTCGCTCCCCTCATTTTCGCTTATGTGTTAGGACAGTAATCTTGTCACCATTAGAAAAATATTTACTGAGTGAATAAAAAAGTAGCGCCCCGGGGGAGACGTATTCAAGTTGTGATTATTCGCCACAACTTTTCGAACTCCCGACCTCCTGATTAACAGTCAGTTGCTCTACCTGCTGAGCTTACTCGATGTTAATTACCGAGGCAATGCCCGAGGCTTTAATAGATAGTTATTGGAGAATTATAAGCTTATTTTTAGCCATTAAATAATTTAATTTCCTTTTTGATTAGTTCCATTATCTTGTTAGGGTCTCCAACAGCTTTAGTCTTCCTTAGAACTTGACCAATCAAGAATTGTATTGATTTCTCATTTCCAGCCTTATAATCAGCAACTGCTTTTGGATTTTCTTTAATTATTTCTTTAACCACAGATTCCAAGTCTATTTTCTTTGGCAGTTCCTTTCCTTTTACCAACTCTTTTACAGATTTACCAGTTGGAACTAACTCCTTAATCAATTCTTTTCCTAATCTCTCTGTTATCTCCCCCTTGTCCATAGCTTTCAAGAACTCTACAAATGCCTTCGATGTTAATTTTGATTGTCGAATCGTTAGACTATTCCAATTCAATACTTTAAGCAAATCCGTAACAATCCATCGTGAGACGTATGTTGGTTTATTGAATAACTTCACACATTCTTCGAAAAAATCTGCCAATGCTTTATCAACATAGACAATGACTTTAGCATCCCTCTCCGGAATTCTATATTCTTTGACAAATCTCTCAATTCTCTGGTCAGGCAATTCTGGCATTTTCTTGGATATTTTATCTACCCAAATATTCCCAACTTCAATCATCGTCAAGTCAGGTTCAAAAATGTAACCATAATCCTCCTCGAACTCCTTCTTCCTCAAAGTTACTGTAGTGTTTGTATCGGCGTCAAAGTGTCTAGTCTCCCTGTCGACTTTCATTTTCATCTGGAGCAAATTCTTCTGCCTTACAATTTCATAGTTCAAGGCCTTCTCTACATTCGCAAATCCTGTGATATTTTTAACTTCAACCCTCTCCCCGCCGCCAACAGAAACATTGGCATCAACTCTCAAGGAACCTTCTTTGGTGGCATCAAAAACTTCCAAGTGTTCTAGTATAGATGTGAGTTTGGAAAGGAATTCCCTCACATCCTTCGTGTCAGTGAAGTCTGGTTCAGTAACAATTTCAACCATCGGACTCCCAGAACGGTTGTAATCTGCCAGTAAATATTGTGCAGAAGTTATTCCCCCACCCACGTGAACAAGTTTAGCAGGATCTTCTTCTATATGGACTCTCCTAATCCTAATTTTTTTGTCAAAGACTTCCAAATAGCCGTTGTTGGCCAAGGGAATTTCATATTGGGTTATCTGGAAATTTTTTGACATGTCCGGATAGAAATAAGTCTTTCGTGAGAAGAACATCTCAGGAGCTATCCTGCAGTTCAAAGCTTTCGCAACCATTATACCAGAATCTATGACTTTTTTGTTGACAGCTGGTTTACTACCAGGATATCCCAAGCAAATGGGACATGTGTTGGAATTGGGCTCTTTGCCATCATAATCAGCAGGACAGTTGCAGAAAAGTTTGCTTTTAGTTAACAAGTGGACATGGATTTCCAAACCCATCATTACTTTCATATGTTTAATTTCTCCTTTGCAAGTTTTAATCCTAAGATTGTATATGCAGTTGTCAACTCTCCGTTAAGGAACATTTCATATGCTTTGTTTATCGGCATCTTTATCACTTCTATTATTTCATTGTCATCAGGTTTACTTTCTGCTTTGCTTAGGTTAGTAGCTAAAAATATGTGATGAATGCCATTACTGTTTGCAGACACAGCAGTCGTAGCTAATTTCTCAAAATTTTCAGCCTTCATTCCTATCTCCTCAATCAATTCTTTTTCTGCTCTGATTCTGGGATTATTCTCCTCTTCTTTATTCTCGCATACACCTGCCGGTATTTGTATTATGTGCCTTTCCCATGCAACCCTCCATTCTTTGCACAAGTATGTGTTATTGTTTTCATCAGCAGGAACAACAGATACTGTCATGGGAAATTTTGTATAAGTGAAATTAACTAAATTGTTATTATCAAGTTTGGCTTTGGCTGAAATCAATTCTAATCTGTCTGATTTCAATAGAAATTTCTTTTCTAAGATTTTCCCCATATACTTAACAATGCATTTAATCGATTTATTTTAATTAACTTTTTTCACGCTCTACCAGACCTGCTTCATATAGATACTTAAAGAACTGCAATCTTTTGCCATCTAAATAATGTTTTATTCTATCTGATCTTGACGGATTCCGCATTATTCGTAACGCGTTATCTTCAATATCTTTTATAAGTAAATTCGCTTTACGAAATTCCTTTGCCAAGGTTTCAATACCTTTAGGTCTTCCATCGAAACCGAATCTACCTCTTATCACTTGACTATATGACACACTCCTTCCGCTAGGAGGTAGACCATCTATTACATCATTGATCATCGAATCGTATACACCTTCGCCCAAGATTGTCGCTTGTGACGGAATGAAAATTCTCTGTTCATAATCCTTGAAAATTTCTCCTGAGTCGTCTTTACCACTTCTGATGCAATATAAAGCGTGACGTCTTGCATCAGCTTTGAAGTACCAATATGGCAATTCCATGGGAGAATAACTTGTTCCGAAAATTGCTGCTGTCAATCTCAGAGACGGTATTCGAAAGAATCCTTCAAATAATCTCCTTTCTTCTGCCCATGGGCTTGTATCTATATTATAAAAATTATTTTCCGCATGGTCCAAAGTAACTTTTACCATAAGGTTCAATTTGACAGTTAACTATTTAATATCTAGTAGTCGAAGAAAGAACAATATAACTAATAATTCTCAAATGCATTAGCAACCTGTAAAATTTTCCCTTCCTGCAAATGATCTCCCATCAAATGCAACCCAACAGGTAATCTGTTAACTTCACCA
>CAYIDG010000098.1:0-3403 GCA_964362055.1 uncultured archaeon
CGGATTTAGCGGGGAGGCAAATATAAGCGTAGTTAACCTTGCTTCCAAGCTTAGCATAACACGTAGCCATCTCGACTGCGATATAGCCACCGCCAACAACCAAAAGGTCTTTCGGTATTTCTCTCAAGTCCAGAATTTCATTGTAGCTTATGATATTGTTGCCATCAAATTCCACTCCAGGTAAAGTGCTTGGGACTGCGCCTGTTGCTATAATCGCATGGTCGAATTCTATGGAATCTGTTTCTGCATTGCCCTTGATCTTAATTGTATTCGAAGATTCGAAGTAAGCCTCGCCCTTCAGCCATTTGACGTTGTTCTTTCTGCATAGGAAATCTATACCACCTCTGAGTTTTTTCAGGATGTTATTCTTCCAGTCTTGCAATTTATTGGCGTCTAAAGAAATGTTTGAAACGTTTATCCCCATTTCGCTTGCGCTTTTTATATTATGGAAAAATTTCGAAGCACGTATAAGAGCTTTTGATGGAATGCAGCCGTGGTTCATGCAAATGCCACCCAAACCCTCCATTCCATCCTTTTCTACAAGAACGACTTGTTTGCCTAATTGACCTAATCTTATGGCTGCTACATAACCGCCTGGTCCAGCACCAATTACTACTACTTCTGTTTTCAATTTCATAGTAAAACTACCTTTGATGACAAAAGTTAAATAGAATTATGTTTTACAACAGCTTTTATAGTCGCTTACTAACTTTATTTATATGATAGCTAGCAGAGGGAAGCCGCAGTGGCTGAAGATTCAACCTCCGACTACCGAGAAGTTTGTAAAAATCAAGGAAACTTTGAAGAAATACAAATTGCATACTGTATGTGAAGAGTCGCATTGCCCGAATATTCCTGAGTGCTGGTCTGGAGGGACTGCGACATTCATGATTCTAGGCGATGTGTGCACCAGAGGATGCAGGTTCTGTCAGGTGAATGCCGCAGCCAAAGGTAAACCCATAGACCCTTATGAGCCTATCAAATTGGCGCTTGCAGTCAAAGAATGGAATTTGGATTATATTGTCATTACCAGCGTTGATAGGGATGATTTGGAAGACCAAGGTTCTGAGCATTTTGCCAAATGCATTACTGAAGTGAAGAGGAGGATTCCTGGATTGTTAGTTGAAGTTCTGATTCCTGACTTCAGAGGTGATGCAGAATGCTTGAAGAAGGTTGTTGATGCTAAACCTGAAGTGATAGCGCATAACGTTGAAACTGTCAGGAGGCTGCAATCTAAGATTAGAGACAGGAGAGCTGGATATGAACAATCGTTGTCTGTTTTGTCGAATGTTAAGAAATTGAACCCAAAGATTTTTACTAAATCATCAATAATTGTTGGGTTTGGGGAGACTGATGAAGAGATAATACAGGCGATGAAAGATTTGAGAGCTATAGGTGTGGATATACTAACCATAGGGCAGTATTTAAGACCTAGTGATTGGCATCTGCCTGTTGCTGAGTATGTTCCGCCAGAGAAGTTTGAATTTTACAAGGCTATGGGAGAGGATTTGGGATTCCTTTATGTTGCTTCAGGTCCCTTTGTTAGAAGTAGTTATAGGGCTGGGGAATTGTTTGTTAAGAATGTAATTAGAAATAATGGTCAAGTTTTTCTTTAAGTTGTTTAGGACTTCTAAACAAAATGACATTCATTCCTAATTTCTTAGCAATATTCACATAATTTTCTTTGTCGTCTACGTAAAGTACGTTTTCTGGTTTTTCTCCAATTTTTTCTAAAGCTATTTCAAATATCTCTATGCCATCGTACTTTGTTTTATGCACTTCATACGAGAAAATACCATCAACGAAATTTTCTAAAAAATTATATTTCTTCTGTAAATATTCAATACGATCTTTTACATTATCAGATAAGAAAAATAACTTAATTCCCTTTTTCTTCAACTTTTTAATTATTTTTATACTATCTTGAATTGGCTCATAGGACTCTATCCATGTTCTGTTTAAATCATCATTATTTGCATCTAGTTTCAATAAGTTCTTAGCTCTGTTCCAAAATTCGTCTGTAGTTATTTCCCCTCTTCTAATTGATGAACCTAATTCTGAACGCGTTCTTAAAACTTTTTCAACAACAGCCGTTTGTAAATCGTATTCCTTACTAATCTTTTCAATTGCGATTTTTGTTCCATCGGTAAAGTATACTCCACCTAAATCAAGGATTACTGCTTTTATCATATAGTTATTTAATAAAAATCAGAAATTAAGAATATATGCCACGCAAAGCTTCTACAAAATTACAAATGTTTCAAATTCTAGATGAAGAAGGAAATGTAGTTGATGGAAAATTGATGCCAAAATTAACTGACGATGACATAAAGAAAATGTACGAATACATGGTTCTTGCAAGAAAGTGGGATGAGATAGCTTGGAATCTTCAGAGGGAAGGAAGACTGCTTACATTTGCTCCATTAACGGGACAAGAAGCATCACAGATTGGCTCTGCATATGCTATGGAAAAGGATGATTGGCTGTTTCCGATGTACAGAGATAATGGGGCGATGATTCTGAGAGGAATGCCGATGGAACAATTATTCCAATATTGGTCTGGCGACGAGAGGGGGTTGAAGATTCCTGATGATGTGAATATCTTTACACTTGCTATTCCAGTTGGAACGCAGATACCGCATGCGGTTGGTTTTGCTTGGGGAATGAAGCTACAAAAAAAGAAAGTTGTTACTGCAGTTTATTTCGGCGAAGCGGCTACAAGCAAGGGGGATTTTCATGAAGGGTTGAATTTTGCCGGTGTTTTTAAAATTCCTTTGGTTGCGATTTGCGAGAATAACCAGTATGCCATATCAGTTCCCAGAAGCAGGCAGACTGCGAGTGAAACTATAGCACAAAAAGCAATAGCTTATGGTTTTGAAGGAATACAAGTTGATGGGAATGATGTGTTTGCTGTTTACAAGGTAACTAAGGATGCGCTGGATAAAGCTAGAAAAGGAAAAGGACCGACACTGATAGAATGTTTCACTTATAGGCTTGGTGCACATACCACTGCTGATGACCCTACAAGATACAGAAGTAATGAGGAAGTTGAATATTGGAAGAAAAGGGATCCGATTGATAGACTGAGGAAATTTATGATGAAGAAAGGCATTTGGAAGGATTCTGATGAGAAAAAACTTTTGGAAGATGTAGAAAAGAAAGTGAACGAAGCTGTTAAAAAGGCTGAAAGTTTTGGGGAACCTAAACCTGAGGACATGTTCAATTATGTTTATGATAGGATGCCTGAGCAGTTGAGACAACAGATGTCGGAGATGAAGAAATGAAATTGAACATGGTGCAGGCAATCAACCTAGCATTAAAGCAGGAGATGGAGAAGGATGATAAAGTAATTATCTTGGGTGAGGACGTAGGGAAGAATGGGGGTGTGTTCAGAGTAACTGAA
>CAYIDG010000099.1:0-3361 GCA_964362055.1 uncultured archaeon
CTTGGTAGGGCCTGACCATTTGTTTTCAAGGACGCCATAAACAATAACGCCTTCTGGTGTGGTTGCCAGCACTTCCCTGTCCTTGGAGTTGACTATCTTGAAATTGTCTGAGATTACTGAACCGTGCCTTTGTATGCCGTCGAGGTAAATTCTTCTTATCTCCACTGCTGACAAGGTTTTGTTCCATATAGTAAAATCATCTATCGTGCCGTTGAAGTTATTCTCGGTAGCTGCCCTTGTGGCTCCTTTGCCTATCATCAAGTCCTGATTGTTCGCCACCCTAGTTACCAAGGTGTTTGGGTCGAAGGAAAATTGATATGATATGCCGTCTTTGTACCACCTAAAGCCAGCTGTTGTCCTGCTTCCGTCATAGGCTATTGCATAAAAGTGCCATTCATTAGAATCATCAACACCATATGGGCGCATATATGTTGGACCATTTTCAGTTATCTGAATGCGGTCGGTAGTGCTTACAAACCATTGCACGTTCAATGACCGAATCGAAGTGGCTGCATTTGCCCACCAGTATGCCTGCCAGTATATGTTCTCATCCTGTCCTTTGCCAAAAATCGTAGCTGATACATCATTGCCCGGTGGATTAAATTTGTTTTTCTCCCACCATGTTACAGTGACAGGGTTGAATCCGCTTGAAACGTCGTCAAAATTACTCTCCTCACTGATATTGACATAATCATCAATCCCGTCAAACAACAATGCCTGCCCATGTTTGCCGGCAGTCCAGCCGCTTGTGGAATTCCCTGCGGTGTTCATATTTATTAGAGTCGCGTTATGTCCTTTGGTGCTCCTGTCGTAAGCTCTTGTCCCATTCCCCTCCTCAAACGGCAGGTACAGCTTTAACTTAGGATCATCATACACATAATCCCCTGAAAGATGTATGTTGTCGGGATAGACTTCGTTTGCCTTCAGGTCGTCCACTGCCAGTCGCGGGAAGCCGTTCCTGTATAATTCTTTTATTTCCAGCGACGATAGGGCTCTGTCGAAGATTGCTATTTCGTCTATTTTGCCGTTGAACGGAGCACTGCCTGCACGGGATCCAATATTAACAGTGTTGTTATTTAATATGGAGGCACTTAAGGCATCAGTTAAGATTCTTTTGGACTCTTTAATTCCATTAATATATAATTCTGTTCCTGCTGCTTTAGAACTTCCATCATATGTCATAGCAACATGATACCATCGCCCTGTAGTAAGCGATGTCGAGGAACGAACATCAATAATATTTGAACCACTATTTAATATATTAATCGTTAAACTATCGGCATCAGCTACCTTTTGTAAGCTCCAGCCAGTAGTTCCAGTCAATTTTTCTATTATTACCCTATCACTTCCAACAGCATTCAAATAAATCCATCCCACAATACTAAATGGGCTAGTTGTCTCAAAATCAAAATTAGCTTCATTAGTCACACTGACATAATCATTGCTCCCGTCAAACTGAAACGCGCCGCTTAATCTCCCGTCTGTCTGTGCAGGGCAATTGGTGCAGCTGCCTGTGTTGTTATTGCCAGAACTGTCTGTGAAGTTAGTAGAACCGGCAGGCTCGTTCAAGTGCCACAATCCTACAAGTCCTTCATAATCAGGCGTCAGCTCATTATGCCTTGAATTGATGACATAGGACTCTCCCTGCAGCAATGTTACTTTGGCGTTGTAGTGCTGGAGTATCTCTGCAGCTGACAGGCTTCTGTTGTAGATTCTCAATTCATCTATTGTCCCGTTCCAGAAATTGTTCTTGTCTTCCTGAGAGCCTATCCTCAGGGCAGTGTTTTCTGATGTGAAGATTGATGCTGGCGATGTGTCCGAGCCTACGAATGTGCCGTCTACGTACAGTCTTAACCCAGTTGAATCTAAAGTTGCTGCCACATGATGCCAATTAGTGTCAGCATAGACTGTAGATGATACGTTTCCGTCGAAGGCTGTTCCGTCCGATGATACCATCCAGTGGTATTTCTCGTCTGCATCCCTGAACAGAGAGAATGAACGCTTTGATGCTGTGGACCATTTGGATGCTATTGTTTCATTGGCTGTGATTGTTGTTCGTGCCGGCTTTACCCATGCTTCGATTGTCATCCTGCTGTATGGATTGAGGATGGAGCTGTTGCCTGCATTGACATAAGAGCCGTTTCCGCTTAGGTACAGTGCTCCACCGTGTCTTCCGCTTGGATTCAGTCCGTCTGTTGATACGTTTGGTTTGTATAGTACACCGTCGTTGGTCTGGTTGCTGTAGTCCCTGTAGTTGGAATCGAATGGCCAGTATCCGATTAATTCAGAATTATTGATAGCAATGACTGGCAGATTAGTTATAAGTCCTGTGTTGTTGATTTGTCCTATTACTTCCAATGTGCTTGCTGGTGTGCTTGTTCCTATTCCAACCAGTATTGACGAGGAGTTGTAGAGTTTGTTGTTGTCAAGAGTCCAGCCGCTGGCAGATACTGTTGTCCATGACAATGTCCCAGCTCCGTTTGTTGTTAATAATTGGTTATTGCTTCCGTCTGCTGAGGGCCATGTGTACCTTATGCTGTTGAATACTGTTGAGCCTGTGACGCTTAATGCAGTAGCATTAACCCATTGCGTTGCGTTCAGGTATGTAGCATTAACCCAAGTTCCATTTATCCCGCCGATGACATTTAATTTGTAATTTCCTGCCGACAGTGTTCCTATGGTTACAACATCATTGGTAGCATCCACAAGCAAAGTGTTGGTGTCTACAGTCAGATTATTGGACAGCACGGCATTGCCGCTGGTTATGTTCATCAGGCTTATGTCCACCCTCGGCTTGCCGTCCTTGGTGGAGTTCCAGCCGACCCAGTCAGTCCCGTTGTAGACGTAATTGAGTGATACGTTCGTGTCGTGCGCCGATGCAAAAGGGATTGAGAATAAGATGATTAGCAATGGGATTGTGAAAAATCTAACCGGTAATTTTGAAAAAAGCATGAAGAACCCGAATGGTCTCAATAAACCAATATAAGTAAGGCTTTCAAAGGCCCTAGCGGTATTTATTAGCAGCTTTTTACAAATATTCGAACCTGTATTTATTAGCGGGTAAAACTTATCATTAAATATGCAAATTAGGATAGAGAACTTGCATAAGGAACTTAGGCGATTAAGGGGCGAGGTTAATGAAATTCGCTCTTTGGTTAGAGGGGTTTTTGTGGACGAAGAGGGCGTACTAAGCGAACATGCTTTGAAAGAGTTGGCAAAAGCCAGAAGCACTCCGAAAAGGGAATACATACCGCATGAGGAAGTAGAAAAACGGCTTGGAAAATTGAGTGGGACCCGAAAGCGTTAAAAGCCTTGAAAGCTCTTCCTTATCATTATCAAGATAGATTAATGAAGACAGAAA
>CAYIDG010000100.1:0-3324 GCA_964362055.1 uncultured archaeon
TAATGATATTTGAAGGACCTGATGCAATTGCTATAGCAAGAAAAGTTACTGGGGCGACTGATCCTGCAAAGGCAGAGAAAGGGACTATACGAAGGGATTTGGGTGACTTGTCGTTGCCGGACGATGACAGGATAATGATGAACCTTGTGCATGCCTCTGCAACCAAAGAGGAAGCAGAAAGGGAAATTAAGTTGTGGTTTGGTATATAAGATTGGCTTAGATGGGAGTAGGGTTGGTCGATAAGAGGGGTGCCAATAATTCTACATTTTTGTCAAAAAGCTTTAACAAAATATTTATAAATAAAGAAAAGTGTTTTTATATCGTGAAAAAAGAGCTGATTTTCGTATTATTTGTTGTTGTTTTAAGTTTATTGGGCGCGGTTTCGCTTTTGCTAAATCAACACGGTTTCGTTCTTTCCAAGTTTGTTGTTCCTGAGTCTGTAACGTTACTATTTGACAGGTATCAACATGAAGGAAAGCCTGCCCTTATTTTGGTTGGAGGTGCGGGTGGCGGCTGTGATTCGATATCTGGTCTTGAAATAACAGAAACATACTCCTCTGATGAGTTGCTTGTAAACGTTTTAGGCTATAATTTTACAGATGGTGGTTTTGGTAGTTTTATAGGTGGTTACGGGTGCACGGCAGATGTGCGATTTTCTGAAGCACAAGTCAATTTAGACTTAGAGTGGCTGAAAAGTGGCAAAAAGCAACTGACAGTTATACTGAAGGGGGAACAGAACACTTATAATTTATTTTACGAAAATTATACACTCGCTGTTATTCCTAATAACGCGATTAATGTAATAAGCAAAACCGATAGGTCATTTTACAGTACACTCTCGTCCCTTAAAATATTGCTTCCGCCAGCCGATGTTGCGTATTTACGAGTACCTTATCTACTGCCAGAGTACAAATCTCCAATCAAGGACTATCGTGCTGAATTGAGAGAATTTGCACAAGCCAAAGGGTTAATTCCTGCAGAACAAGTTTATCCGGGATTCCCACAGGAAAAATATGATAGGTTATATGTGGTATCCCCTAATGGAACTTTCACTGAAATTTTAGACGATAATTTTAAAGGGGAACTTTCAGATAGAGCCCAAGTCTTTCTATATCTAGATTAGAGTAGCAAGCATAATTGGCAAAATAATAGTCGCGTCACCCTCAATTGTGACATGTTTAGCCTTTTCATTTATCTTACCCCATGATATTGCTTCTTTTGGTCTAGCACCTGACAAACTACCATCATGTTCGACCGCAGTAGTAATATAAACTGCATAATCCAATCCTTTCTTAAATGCGTTCCACCAGATCACGTGATGCTTTGATATACCACCGCCAATTATTAAAGCTCCAGATTTTTTCGCATTCCAAACCAAATCACTCAACAACTTTTCATCTTTCAATACATCAATTTTTAGTTTGTGATTTTGCGAATACTGCCACAATTGGTAGCCGACAGCACCATCAGTTATACCAGGGATTATCATTGGTATCTCATTTTTCCAGCACCAATGCATGATAGAATCATTCTTCAATCGTTTCCCCAATTCCCAGACCAATTCGTAAGTAGCCAGTTCATTCGCATTAATTTCTTTCAAGAATTCCCGCATCTTCTCTTCTATAATTATCACATAAGATTCGTTTGGAACTAATACATTTACAAGTCTATTAATTCCCTTTTTATGCAACTCTGCATCATTCATGTCAAAACTGCCATGATAGTAGTCTTTGAAACTTCTGGCCAAATCATGATCCAATGTACCACACGTTGTAATGACAACATCAAACCACTTTTCTTTTACCATATCGCGAATTACACCTCTAGTTCCCGTCGCAATAATATCAGCAGGAAATGAAAGGAAATTCAAAGACTCCTTGTCTTCAACCATTCTTTTTACTATGTCTGTCCCAACTCCAAGTTTTTTTGCTGTAAACCCACCACTAGCTTCCATTTGTCTAATAAGTTGACTGACATCAATTTTGGGCTTAATTTCATAATCTTTTACAGGGTCCATAGAAATATTTTAATAACAATTAGCAATTAATATGCATAGTAAATTATGAAAAAGGATTTTTTGTCAATCTCAGACTTGAATAAAAAAGAAATATTGGATATACTTGATTTAGCAGCAAAGATTAAAAAATCTCCTGAAAAATATTCCAGCACCTTATCAGGAAAAACTCTAGTAATGTTCTTTGAAAAACCCTCGACAAGAACAAGACTTTCGTTTGAAATAGCAATGACTCAATTAGGCGGACATGCAATATTCTTCAGCAAGGACAGCCACTTTCTGTCGACAGGTGAAGATATTTTTGATACGTCAAAGGTTATCTCCAGATACGCAGATTTCCTGATGGCTCGTGTTAATTCCCATAAAACTCTTAAACAATTCGCACAATATTGCGATATTCCCGTTTTAAACGGTCTATCAGATTTTGAGCATCCCTTCCAAGCCCTTGCAGATTTAATGACAATAAAAGAAATCAAAGGATTGAAGAATGTGAAAGTTTCTTACGTCGGAGATGGCTATAATATCTGCAATTCTTTGATGGTAATATGTGCGATGCTTGGTGTAAGTGTTTCTATAGGATGCCCAAAAGGATACGAACCTAAGATGGAATTGCTTTCTAGTAAGCTGAAGAAATGCGTTGAATTAACTGAAAATCCTAAAGAAGCAGTTAAGGATGCGGATGTTGTTTATACTGATACGTGGATTTCAATGGGATTGGAATCAGAAAAAGAAAAAAGAATACAAATATTCTCGCCTTATCAGGTGAATTCAAATCTCATGAAACATGCAAAAAAAGATGCTATATTTCTCCATTGTCTGCCTGCCCATAAGAATATGGAAGTTACGAAGGAAGTAATAGAAGGAAAGCAATCGGCAGTCTTCCAGCAAGCAGAAAACAGGTTGCACGTACAGAAAGCAGTTCTAGTGCAGTTGAATAAAAAAATTTCCTTGAAAGGTTAATTAGTTTTGCAAAGAAATAATAGATATGCTCAAGGGCGAAGTAATAAAAATTCTAGAGTCAGTCGGCATTAAAACAAACAAAGAAGTCCTAGAAGAGCCTCCGAACGAGGAATTCGGGGATATGGCTTTTCCGTGCTTTGGTTTGGCCAAGCAGGAGCGCAAGAGTCCGCAGGAAATTGCTGAAGAGCTGATTAAAAAAATACGAATTTCCAAAAACCCTTTGATAATCAAAACCGAGGCTAGGGGAGGTTATGTCAATTTCTTCTTTTACTGGGAGAAGCTTTCCGAAAAGATTTTGAACCAAATTTTATCCAAGAAGAAGATTGATTTAGGCAAAAGGAAAAAAGTGA
>CAYIDG010000101.1:0-3319 GCA_964362055.1 uncultured archaeon
TATTCTTCTCACGGTGAAAGTTTTAAATAAATGAGGAATAAAGGTATTGTATATGTTTTATAAATTGTTCCAACTGCTGGACAAAATATTTCCAGCCAAAATTGCATATGCCCATTGCGATATTCCTTGCGGTATTTACGACCCTCACCTGGCGCAGTTGGCAGCACATACGGTTATACGTATGGTAGACTTGATCAATGAAATTAAAAATCCGGGTGAAAATCCCACATTTGAGCAGAGAAAAGAAATCATGCACAAAATAAATCGTTATACGGCTGTAAAGGAAGAGCATGCCGAATTGTGCAAGAAAGAAATCAGAATTCTTTGGGGAGACTACTTCAAGGCCGAGCATGTTGAAAAGTATCCGAAGTTGCATGAACTGGTTTGGAAGGTGATGAAACTAGGATCGAAAGCTAGACAAGAAATAAATCTACAAGCTTCCGAAGAATTGCTTGAGACAGTGAACAAAATCGCCGAAATATTCTGGGAAACCAAAGGTATGGGAACAGCAAGATTCAAGGCACCTTATCCAACGGGAAGGGAAACCGTATACCCAACAGCTAAAAAATGATTCTGATGCGCTTTAAGGTGGAGGACAGAAGCATGGAACCAACATTAAAGCCTGGGGACTATGTGATTGTAAATAAATTGGCTTACATATTTTCAAAACCATCTGAGGGGGATATAGTTGTTTTCAGGCATCCGAAGAAAGATGAATTTCTTGTGAAACGAATAAGCGAAGTTCATGGCAACAAGTACTATGTGGTTGGCGATAACAAGAACTACAGCACCGACAGCAGACACTTCGGTGCAATAACCAAACATCTAATCATAGGCAAACTGTTTTTGCATGTCAAAAGGAATTAACATGAAGGCTATTCGAATACACAAATATGGAGAGCCTGAAGTTCTTAGGTATGAAGATGTCCCTAGCCCCAAACCAAACTCTGATGAGGCTTTGATAAAGACAGAGGCAATAGGAATTAATTTCATAGACATCTATCATCGAAAAGGGTTATACCAGCAAAACCTTCCTTTCATTCCCGGCATGGAGGCGTCTGGCGTTGTGGAAGAAATAGGAAAGAATGTTACAGAAGTAAAAGAAGGAGATAGAGTAGCGTATGCGATGCAATCAGGCTCTTATGCCGAATACTCGGTAGTACCATCTTGGAAATTATACGTCCTTCCTGATAGGCTTGATTTTCAATCAGCAGCTGCGATGATGCTTCAGGGGATGACAGCACATTACCTAACGCACAGCACTTATCCTCTGAAGGAAGGTGATATAGCGCTTGTCCATGCAGCGGCTGGCGGTGTTGGTAGATTGTTGGTACAGATGGCAAAACTAATTGGTGCAACAGTGATAGGAACTGTTTCTACTGAGGATAAAGCTCGCATAGCTAAAGAAGCCGGTGCAGATCATGTGATAATTTATACAGAAACAGATTTTGAAGAAGAGGTTAAAAATATAACTAATGGCAAAGGTGTGGAGGTTGTTTACGATTCCGTCGGTAAGACTACATTGGAAAAGAGTGCAAGGTGTCTTAAGCGGCGTGGTTATCTGGCGTTTTTCGGCCAGTCAAGCGGAGCTGTCACTTCTATTGATTTAACTCTATTGTCCAAGAATGGTCTGTTCATCACACGCCCTTCCCTGAACAATTATGTAACCAACCATGAAGAGTTGCTGGAGAGGGCTAATGATTTAGCCAGATGGATAGAATCAGGTGAATTAAAACTCAGAATTCATGAAACATTTCCACTGAAAGAAGCCAAAGATGCACATGAGCTTTTAGAAAATCGTAAAAGTGCAGGAAAACTGCTGCTTGTTCCTTAGTTCAAGCCTCGTCTTCGCATCCGCAGTGGCAAGTCTTTTCACTTACACATCCGCAATCGCACTCTTCTTTCATATAAAGTCACTTCTCCTCAAACTTCTTAAACTTTCTAGTAAACCCCTTCTTATAACCTTTGTATCTTTTTTTCTTGTGTTTTGGAATGTCGATAGAATCAGGATCAAAACTCATGTTTTCACCCACGAATAATTGCCGCAATTAGGACATATAGGATACGTCTCGCCTTTAATTAAATCAAACACCTGCTCGCAAATCTTGCATTTGTATTTACCATCTTCTTGCACTGCACTTCCAGCCCAGTCTTTCATCAAACTCAATTATAAAATAATGTTTAAATAATCTATCACTTCAGCTTTAGTTTTTCTAATTTCGGGCGAATTACAATTAAGCAGTAAGGCGCAAATTTATTTCTGTTATAATAATTCCGATGATAGTCCTCAGCTGGATAAAATTTTTCCAATGGTTCTATTGAAGTTACAACCGGATTCTTGAATTGTTTCGAGACTTTTATTTTTGATCCTTCTGCAATCTTCCTCTGTTTCTCGTTATGATAGAATATTACAGACCTGTACTGCGTTCCTATATCAGCCCCCTGCCTATTCAGTTGCGTAGGATCATGAGATTTCCAAAACACGTCCAATAGTTTTTCGTAAGAGATTTCTTTAGGGTTGAAAGTAATTTGAATAACCTCAGCATGCCCTGTCTCACCATTGCATACTTCCTCGTATGTTGGATTGGGTTTATCACCGCCAGCATATCCAGGAACTACCGACTTAACACCATTCAATCTCTGGAACACAGCCTCAGTGCACCAAAAGCATCCACCGCCAAAAGTTGCCTTTTCCAATTTTGTCGCCATGTCAATCACCTAATGTCCTAACAAAACGCTAAACAATCCTTTCTGCGCAAACCAAACTACAAATGCAATGGTTACCGCCGGATTTGAAAAAATCCCATACAACGCAATCAGCACGTAAATTCCAAAAATCAAATCAACTATGCTTGCAATGTCCTTGGAAGAAATTATGAACAGACCCCCACGAATTAAGATATATCCAATTATGAAGAATACAATTTCTCTTGAGAACATGCCATAAAGCAAATGAGCGCCAATAATTACCGCAAAAATCAGTTCCAATAAACCGAGAATTTTCATGTGCATTTAAATAACCAAGAATCAATCAAGAACATCCGCTGGTAGTGCCGCATGCAGTGCAGACATAGCAGGAACCGCTTCTTATCATCAAATTACCGCAATCGTTGCAAGCCGGAGCATCTGACTGCATGTCAAACTTCTGAACAACATCACCATCTTTCTTCTCTAAAATTTCTTGCTTGGCTTCCGTTTTCACATCGCCATTGAAGCCAACACTACTCAGTTCCTCTTTAGGCAAAAACTTCAGCGCCAGCCATCTGAAAATGTAATCCATGACAGATTTGGCAACCTGTATCTGGGGGTTGTCAGTCCA
>CAYIDG010000102.1:0-3280 GCA_964362055.1 uncultured archaeon
TCGGAAATTATCATTATTTTCATGCAATCCCCATACAAGGTAGAAATAAAATTTATTTAAACCTATTAACAGCTTTAGACCAGTACTCTATAACTCTACCTAAACCTTCATCTAACGAAACTGTTTGTCGCCATCCCAATTTTGTTTTAATCTTGGTTGAATCTAAAAGAATGAAGGGTTGGTCTGAAACTAGTGGTCTATGGGGATAATTTGGTGGATAGGATCCAAAAACAATATTATTTTTATCGAAATTCGTTTTTTCAGCAATCTTTAATGCTAACTCTTTATTTGTGATACCGCCCTCTGTGCTTACATTAAAAATATCTTTTTGTGCCTCTTCTTTTTCTATAGCAAGGATGTAAGCATTCACATGGTCATCGACATACATGTAGTCTCTTATAGAATCTGGTGCACCGACGTATATCTTTTTTCCTTTCAACATTTCTGTGACCAGATATTCGATTACAAATCCGGCATCAAACTTTCTGCCATATGAGTTTGTTGCTCTGATAACAGTAGCATTCAAACCATACCCTTCTATCATCATCCTTGCATACATGTCAACCGCTGCTTTAGATACAGCATAGGGGCTACTTGGACTTAGTGTACCCTCTTCTTTAACAGGATGCTCCTTTTGAATTCCGTATACCTCAGCGGTAGATGCAACTATTAATCTTCTGCTTTTGAAGTCTGGAAGATCTAACATAGAGTGGGCAACATTCATCGTGCCGATGAGATTAGCTTGCATGAACTCGAATGGCCTTTCGAATGAAAGCCTCACAGGGCTTAGAGCGGCTAAATGAACAACCACATCAGGATTAATAGACTTGATTGCGTTCGTTACAGATAGGTAGCTCGTTATATCCCCATTTACCAAAGTCACATCATTCAGAAATTCTGTGAATAACCGCAATTCTCTACTAGGTACATGCTTAATAAGGCCGTATACTTCATGCTTTCTCTTAGTCAGCTCTAATGCAAGATGGCTTCCTATAAAACCTGTTACACCAGTAACTAGAATCTTGATGTTATTCACCTTCAACGAATCCCATAAGTTTAAGCTCTTCTTCGGCTTTTATTAAATCCTTTATTGTATTGACGGTTGCCCATCTTTCATTTGGTTTTAACTTGTATGCTTTTAACACGTTCATTTCTGCAAGCAAAGGAAATGTATGTTTTTCTATAGGTCCTTTTTCTGGAAAGTAGTTTTTTATTCTGTGGTTGAATATGTATATGCCCGCACTTACAAACTTGTCAGTTAATATCGGCTTCTCCTTGAACCCGACTATGCTGTCTTCCCAGAGTTCAACTATCCCGAAGGGGGATCTTAAAGGTGAGATTGCAATTGTTGCCAAAGACTTGTTGTCCAAGTGATACTCTATCATTCTAGTCAGATTAAGGTTAGTGAGCTCGTCACCATTCATTGCGTTAAAATTTACATCTTTTACATATCTTTCTACTGCCAGCCTAAAACCTTCGCCTGTCTCACCTTCTACTGTATGCTCACTAATTATTATGTTTAATCCAAAATTGTTGTTTTTCACATAATCGATTATCATTTCTTTTTTGTGCGCCACACCCAGAACAACATTCTCGATACCATGACTCTTCAGCCAATTAAGAACCCAATAGAGGATAGGTTTACCTCTTACTTCAACCAAACATTTAGGTTTGTCCTGAGTCAAGGGGTACATTCTTAAAGATGCTCCACCAACCATCAGAACTGCTGCTTTTATCTTATCCTGCATATGAAACAACCATGCCTTAACAAATATAAAGCTTTCAACTGCATATGCTATTGTTTCGAAGCCCTCTCATAAACTTCATATGTCTTTTGAGCTTCTTTCTCTAATGAAAAGTGTTTAGCTCCTTGGAGAGATTTTTTGGACATTTTTTGGCTCAAAGCTGAGTTGCTCAAAATCTTCAAAATCGTTTCAGACAAACCTTTTGGATTACTGGGGATTGTCATGGCCCATCTTTCAAAGATTTTCATATTAGATATCATTAAAGGTGTTCCGCAAGCCATTGCCTCTAACGGCGGGTATGTGAACCCTTCATTATAAGCCTGAGGTGCAATGAAAACATCTGCGGCACTATAGATATAAGGCATTTCTTCCTCTGGTATGTTTTTCATTTGCTTCAAGTTCACCTCCCCTTTAAGTTTCTCATTTGCCTGCCAGTATCCGCCCGATTGTATGCTGCCGCCTACACGAACAAGCATGGCATCAGGTTCTGATTTCTGAATTTCTTTCATTGTTTCCAGTATCAGTGAAACTCTTCTCATAGGATCTTCGGTTCCTATATTCAGGACTATCTTGGCATCTTGTGGCAGACCTAGCCTCTTTCTTGCTACTGATTTCTTAACCGGTCTGTATATCATATCATCATACCCGTGATAAATCACATGTATCTTTTCTTCTGGAACAATCTTAAAATCAAGCAACGACTGCTTAGCCTCGTTTGATATGGCTATTATTTCTTTTGATCTACTGTAGAATTTCAGTAGATACTTTAGAGTAAACCCTACAAGACGCATTTTAATGTCATGCGCCAACACAATTGGCCTTATGTCGTGATGTGTAATCACGCACGGAGTTTTGTACAAAGCAACTCGCGACAAGTATTGGTTTGTTGCATGATACACATCATAGCCTTCTGGTATCTTTAGTGGAAAATAAAAGTAAGGTAACAGCGTCTTATTGATCTCGATGAACTTCATATCCTTTTTAACCTTTAAGATTCCTGGCCTATCTTCTATCCGATTGTGCTTAGTTTCCAGATATATCATATCAACTGCCTTTTTCTGTCTTCTAAACACGGTGAAAAGAATGAAAGGATATTTACCTATGCCAGAAAAGGGGTGGAAATAGCAGGCCAATGCAACTTTCATCATTTTGTCACCTTAGTAACATTCATAAAACTCTATGAAAAGGAGTCTTTAAATTTGTTGTTATAAGTGATATGTATATTCGGTTGGAAATGTCGGTGCGTAAATGAAATTAGAAGGAATGAGGATTTTGGTAATCGGTGGTGCAGGCTTTTTAGGGTACCATTTGACTAGAAAGCTTTTGGCTGAGAACGCTGAAGTAATTGTGTTGGACAACTTTTCAAATGGTAGAAGAGGGTATATACCCCCAGCTTGCGACTTGGTCGAGGGAGATGTTTCTGATAAAAATTCATTCGACTCGATAAAAGACATAGATTACATATTCCATTTAGGTGCGCCTTCTTCGATAATTCTGTTTAACAAAAGTCCTATGGCGTGTGCAAGTATTACTAT
>CAYIDG010000103.1:0-582 GCA_964362055.1 uncultured archaeon
TCAGAAATTATTAAAACTTTTACCGGTGAAAGTACTGCCGCTGCCGAGGCTATCGAACAACAGAAGTCACTGATTTTAAGTTTCGGCGGTATGTTCATGATACTTCTGTATTTCCATTGGTTGTTCATGGAAAGGAAGCACCCGTTATTCATTCATGAAAGATTATTGAAGGAACACCATGATGTGTGGTTTTTTGCTTTTGCAGCGATAATTTTAGTTGTCTTACTGTTTTTCTCTAGAGATAATCCCAACATGATGCTGACCACATCAATTGGCAGTGCAACGTTCTTCATAATCTACGGTTTCAAGGAGACAGCAGAAAGAAAGGAGGCCAAACTAATGAAGAAAAGGATGTCGGATGTGTCCAAATTCATGTATCTTGAAGTTTTGGATGCTACCTTTAGTTTTGATGGTGTGGTAGGGGCGTTCGCATTCACAACCAACCTACTATACATAATCATAGGTTTGGGGATAGGTGCGATTGTTCTGAGGCAATTGACAATTTTGGGAATAAACAGGATTGCTAAATACAGGTGGTTGAAGAACGGGGCTATGACTGCAATAGGCTTCTTAGGTGCTTTC
>CAYIDG010000103.1:592-3254 GCA_964362055.1 uncultured archaeon
GCTTTCATGCTTTTGGAAAGTTTCCACATAGAATTGCCGATATATCTACCGACATTAGTGACATTTGCAGTGGTTGGATACGCCTTTTACAAGTCTCACAAACATTTAACAGATGCTACGCTTTACGGATATTTGAAAAAGTAAGTGCAAGGGTTGAGATTTGAACTCATAATATTATCTTCTAAGATAAAGTTAAAATATGATTATAGAAATAACTAAGAGAGAGATACTAGAACTTAATAAAAATATCATTGAAGAATATGGCGGAAGTATAGGGTTGCAGAACGAAGGCAATTTAGATTTTATTTTGGCCAAAGTGAGGAATGCTAAAGATGTCTACAGAAAAGCTGCCGAACTAATGCATGGGATAAATCAAGGCCATCCTTTCTTAGATGGGAATAAAAGAACAGCTTTTGAATCTGCAAAAATATTTCTATTAGCCAACAGTATAAGATTAAAAGTTGATGAAAAGCCGGCAGAAGAATTCATGATAAAAATGGCTCAACCAGAAAAGTTAAGTATCCGAGAAGTCGAAATATGGATTAAGGGGCATAGTGAGAAATATGGAAAAGAAGAAATTTGAAGAATTGGTTAAGAAAGTGTTGAAAGAAGATAAGGAATTGCTTAAAAGACTTGCTAGTCGTTAATTTGTCGTTATTGTAACATTAATTCTTTGATGTTATGAGGTAGTGCAGGGGGAGAGATTTGAACTCTCGAAGGCACTAAGCCAGCAGCTTTCCTATAAGCAACCTAAGGCTGCTCCGATTGACCAGACTACGGGACCCCTGCAAAGCAAATATACAGTATCCGCTTATAAATAACATATGGAATTTAAATTCCTTATACTCATTTTGATTCTTGTCGCGGCGATAGTGGTAATTCTTACAAGCAAATCTGAGACAAAGTATGTAAGAGTCAGCATCGGGAATACAGAAGTAAAGGCAGAAATATCAGATACTGCGTTGAAACACGCTAAAGGCTTGATGTTCAGGAAATCATTGCCTGAAAACGAAGGAATGCTTTTTATTTTTGACAAGGAAGACTACTATGGATTTTGGATGATGAACACAAGCATACCTTTGGATATAATTTGGATAAGCAATGACATGGAGATAGTCCATATAGAGAAGAATGTGCAGCCATGCGGTATTTTATGCCCAGTTTACAAGCCTAGTGGAAAAGCCAAATATGCTTTAGAAGTGAATGCTGGGTTTGTTGATAAATATAATGTAGAAGCAGGTTATTTTATAGAACTTCTATAACCTTGTTTCTAGAGGAAAACCCCGACAATATTCTTACTCTGGAAGATGGTATATCAAGAGATTTTGAAATTTTTTTTATTATTTCCATGTTAGCTTTCCCTTTCTCGGGCTTTCTCATTACACCTATAGTTATTTCTTTCCCATTTATTTTGATAAAATCTTTGTTAAGCTTCACTCGTACTTTGTATATCATGTAAAGTGCTCTCTAGGGGATTTGAACCCCTGTTTCTTGCCTCCTAAGAGGTCACAAGCTCGATTCGCTGGTTATTTTACCCGAAGCTCGGATCCTTGACCGGACTAGACGAAGAGAGCATGCAAAATATAACACATACTATTTTAATAAACTTTTAGTGGACCCGAAGGGATTTGAACCCTCATCTCGAGGTAACCTCTGTTAGCACTACCGTGCTAAAGGCATCCGAAGCCATCAGCCGAATGTTCGCCGGCTATCCTGTTACCACACGGGTCCTTGTATATAATTTCAGGATTAGTAGATATCTGTTTATAGCTTATTTATTATCATGCCCCGTATCTTCTTGGGATCTGCCCTACCGCCAGATTGCTTCATCACTTCATTAACCAATTTGTCCAACGAACTCCTATTCCCGCCACGATACTCCAGCAATTCTTTGGTATTCATATCTATGGTTTCCCTGACCAAATCTTCCAAACTCTTCTGCTTTAGTAAAACTTGTTCATAGTCTAGATATTCATCCTTTTGTTTTTTCTTCATAGTTCAGAACTAATTTCCAGATTATAAAAGCTTTACTTCTTCACGAAGACCGCATACTTATAAAATTAAATGTTTTATATTTGATTATGGGGATAATCAAAGATTTTATCAAGCATCATTACCGACACTTCAACGCAGCAGTAGTTGTGGATGCGGCAGAAGCTTATGACAAGTTTTTGCGCAAAGGGAATAAGATGATGGTTACTATAGCTGGCGCAATGAGCACGGGTGAGTTGGGTCTGTCTTTGGCTGAGATGATACGCCAAGGCAAGGTGCATGCGATTACTTGCACAGGAGCAAATCTTGAGGAAGACATTTTTAACTTGGTGGCCAATAAGCATTACAAGCGCGTGCCGAATTATCGTAATCTTTCTGATCAGCAGGAAGTCGAACTCATGAAAAAGGGTTTGAATCGTGTCACTGACACATGCATTCCAGAAGAAGAAGCAATGCGCAGAATTGAAAAGCAGATTATTAAGCTTTGGAAGCGCGCGGACGACAAGGTCGAGCGATATTTTCCTTATGAATATATGTACCAGATGATTAGGGAAGGTATGCTTAAAGAATTTCATCAGATTGATCCAAAAGATTCCTGGCTGGTTGCGGCTTGCGAAAAGAATTTACCTATTTGGACGCCTGGATGGGAGGATTCGACACTTGGTAATAT
>CAYIDG010000104.1:0-3197 GCA_964362055.1 uncultured archaeon
ATGTTTTGAAGAATTTGGATAAAATTTTAGTTTCATACGGCAATGAGTCCGAAGAACAGATAACGCAGCAATTGGCTTCTATTACCGACAAAGCCGGTCGGGCTTAATGCAGTTAAATTTTTATAACACCGTAATATTAATTGTAGTTGTTTTACTTTCAGGCTGCGTATCCCAGTCTCAGGTGAGTGTTATTAGTGAACAAGTTTCGTTAAAGACAGAAGACGGGTTTGAAATAATCGGAAGTTTCTACAAATCTAGTTCAGACTCTGGCGCAGTTTTGCTTCACATGTTGAATAAAAATAGAAATGATTGGAATGCGTTTGCCGAGCAGTTGCAGAAGGAGGGATACAATGTCTTGTCGATAGATTTGAGGGGGCATGGGCAGAGCTTGAAGAAGGATGGAAGGACTGTGGAATGGCAGATGTTCTCTTCAAAGGATTTCAATGAGATGATTTTGGATGTCAAAGCTACGAAAGATTTTTTGGAACAAAGAGGTATTAATAAAGTCAGTTTAATCGGCGCAAGTATAGGTGCGAACATTGCGTTGAATTATGCTGCTGAGGACATTGAAATTAAAACCATTATTTTGCTATCGCCTGGACTGGATTATAGGGGTGTTAAGGTTGATGACAATATTAAGGATTATGAGAATAGACCGATTCTGATTGTTGCGAGCGAGGATGACGAATATTCGGCTACATCATCTAAAGCATTGGTTGAACTTGCTGTTGGGAAGAAGGAGTTGAAGATGTATAATGATGCCGGTCACGGCACTAAGATGTTTCCCAACACAGATTTGGATAAAGTTATAATTGATTGGTTGAAGCAATATGGTAATTGATCCAGTTTGTAAGATGCAGGTAGATGAAAGTACACCAGTAAGGGCTGAATACAGAGGAAATACCTATTATTTCTGTAGCAGCAATTGTCAGGCCGAGTTTAAAATTAATCCTAAGAAATTCGTTAAGCTGTAAATAAGGCATGTCTAATTATTTCTTGTATGTAATTTTGCAGGTAATGGATTTTGTAGAGAAATATATTGAAGTTATGATTAGTCCTATGCTCAAAAGTTGCACTTCCAAACCTCGCAAAGGCAGTATAGATAATGCCGTAGGGATGCTCAATGCTGTCAATATAAAAGGCGAACAAACGGAACATGCACTGGTAAAAGCGCCAGCAAACATGCCCAAGAACCCTACCTTTGATTTTGCAGTTATTTCAGCATTCTTCCCAAATTGTAATGTCATTGCTACTGCAGAGAGAATCGTGAATGCAATAAGAAAAACCAGATTTTCCAAACTCGCAGTCTCTGTAAATAATAACTCGCCTTGCAATAGCCCAGGAATGCTAATGAAATTCATAAGAAGTGCGGCAGCTACCCCTATCCCGAAAATTGACAAGATGAAAACTTTCCTGTTGCGCTTTTCTGAAATCGTTCTTAATAAAAGTTTTATCATACAACCACCATTGTTCCAGCTGCCATTGCCATAGAGCATCTGAACTGGTAAGTACCGGCTTTTTGCGGTGTAAATTCTATAGTGTCAGATCCGCCTGGTTGCAGAAGTTTTTTGATTCCAAAACTAGGCAGAACAAACGAACGAGTGCAACCTGCGTCTTGCGATGCCTTGAGGTTTATTCGGACGGGGATGTTATTTTTGACAGTTAAATAGTTCGGGGTGTAGCCAAGCCTCTCGGCTTTTATTGTAACTTCTTGCACGCCATCTTTTACCAAAACATTATCATTCTGTATTTTTGCCTCCTGAGTCTTCACAGCGAATATTGTAGGAAATGTTCCGCCGGCTTCCACACTTTTGTAGTCTGGAATTATAGCCGAACCCATTGCCAAAAATGAAAGCAAAATCCCTAAGTAAAACATATTCGTAGGCGTTTTACCTTTCACATCCCTGTTGACAGCGTAGACCATCTCCCAAGCCGTGAGAATTACTATGAAAATGAAAAATGGCATAAAAAGTTCCAAATTATAAAATCGTATCATAACACCCAGCATACCGCCCATAATTCCACCCATAGGCCCTGCCATGACGCCTTCCATCCTTCCAAGATGTCCGCCAGCCCCCATCCTCCCCAACGGCATGCCAAATATCAATCCTGCTATGGTACCGCCGACTATGCCTACAAGGAAATCCGCAGTCATTAAGGCGACGAGTGTTCCGATGAAAAAACCGCTAACTAGACCAAATGTCATCCCACTCATCATGCAACACATTTCGCTTAGCCTATTCCTATGCGAATAACTGTAGTATGCTGCCCAGAGAATAAGCCACAAAGAGAAAATAGAAGGCAGCAAGAATGGGGAATTAATGAACGCAACGCCTGCTATAGAAATTGCAATTATTGAAAATATAATAATGTTTTTAAGTGTCGAGTCCTTTATGACAATTTCTACTTGCGGCATGGCGATTTCCTGATTATATATATTCTGGTATTAATAATTATTTGCGCAGTATATGCAACAAAATGTCTTCTTAGCTCTTCCCAATTTTTTAACGAATGCCCCTTCATAAATTTTGCATCCACAATGGGCGCAAGTGCTTATTTTTGATTTTACTGCAGTGTCGATTATGCTTTCGAATCTGGATAGTATGTTGTTTACAAAAAGTCTTCCCTTCTTTGTTAGTTGATACAATGTTTTTTCTCTCGGACCTGATTTTTCGGCAGCGACCAAATTGTATTTCTTCAGATTTTTCAGGAAGGGATAAATCTCTCCAGCGCTTACCTTTTTTCCCGTAGTTTTTTCAATTTTTTTAATTATATCATATCCGTAATTTTTGCCTTCATTTAACAGCAGCAGTATTGACAATTTTATTAGGCTCGATATCTTGGGGCCCCGCATAAATCATAAATATGCTGTAAGGTATAAATATATCAGATTTCGATATATCATTGATTGCATGGCAATCGACCCTGTCTGCGGGATGCGCGTTGATGAGAACAAAGCTATCTACAAGAAAGATGTTGATGGAAAAACTATATACTTCTGCGCTGAAACTTGCTTGAAGACGTATGAAAGGCCTGATGTGGAATTAAAAAATCTAAAAATATTAGTTTTGTTTAGCGCTATCGTATCAATTCCTGTTATTCTATTATCATTCTTCTTGGAAATTCCAAATGAAAATCTCATACTGTTTTTATTGGCCACTCCAGTCCAATTCATCGCCGGCTTTAGATTCTACAAA
>CAYIDG010000105.1:0-3196 GCA_964362055.1 uncultured archaeon
ATTGTTATAACGATTATTCTAGGAACAGTTGTAGTTTCACAAACTCCACAATTTAAGCAATATTTAGAATTACCTGTAGTGCCTAACACATCAAAATACCCCGATGCATCAAAGTTCCCCGAGCCATCCAAGTTTCCATCAGTTGGCAACCAATCATACCCCAAAATTCCAGGATTTCCCGACCCATCGCAATTCCCCTCATTCAACCCTTCTCAATTTCCCAATCCGTCACAATTGCCATCATCTGGCTCTGTCTCAATTTTCCCGTCTCGAACCCCCGCCTGCGCTGATGCGAACAAGGACTACTATGGTCAGTTGGTTTATGCACGCCCGTCTGATGGCAAAGATCGTTATGACATCAAAGCACCTATATTGCGTAAGTGGATTGCCTATGCAAACGGCATAGTCAACACAGAAGCCAAGCAGTTCGGAGTGACAGCCGATCTCAAGATAGCTTGTAAAGATGGCGAGATTTCAGTTCTCAATATTGTTCTGCCGATTTCTTCTACATCTGCAGTAACATCGGGCACCATCTATGCTGCCCTAAAGGATCGTGGATTAACAAACACTCGCATCAAGTATATAGTGTGGTATGATGGGGAAGCAGTAGGTTGCGGTGGTGGTGACCAGAAATGCACTGCACAGTTTTCGAATAACCATGGGCCTGACGACAGGCTTGCAGAAGATAATTTATACAATACCGGTGGCGATTTTGCCGTAGTTTTCGGCGTAGAGGATGAACTGACCGGTCCGATACGCATGATACATGAATACACCCACAACATGGGGGCAGTGCAGTTCACCGCGCCATCTTCGACAGGCGAAGGTCATTGTAACGACGAGCCACCAATCGATAAGGGAGGCACTGATGTCATGTGCAAGAGCGACAATCCAAATACAGTTTTCACGGATTCCTGTAGCGGATTCCAATTCCGTTTCGATTGCAACAACGATGATTACTTCAATCCAAAACCCAAATCTGGAAGCTACTTGGCAACTCACTGGAACATAGGGTCTTCATTAAACCGCTTCATCAAATTCGGATCACCGTAGGAAAAGTTTCTTATACTTTTTATGAAATGATATGAGTTTATAAAGCAATATTTAAATTCTCAGAAAATCAAAAAACAATTATCAGTTTGTATGAAAAATAAACCAAGCTCCTTATGGTACTTGACTGCCTTAATTCCTATAATAGGTTTTATAGTTGCTTTATCTTTCTTAAAAAAACGTGATAATGAAATGGCATGGAAGCTGGTAAAATATTCAACAATAGTCTACATGATTTTTTTAATAATAGTTCCAATTATAGCTGGAATGTTGGCTTATTGGGCAACAAGTTTTGTTCAGTCACAATGAGATAGGAAAATCTAAAATAGACTTAAATCCTTAAAAAACTAAATAACAATTAACAGTTGGCAAACCTAACAAATCATTTTGCTTTAACTACCTTAGGTATTAGTTCCTTATATCTGCTGACCATGTAAAAGATTACAGTAATGGTTGCTATCTGGTGATATGAAAAAATTTACAGTAAAGTTTTATATCCTGCAAAGACTTACGATAATACAATGGCTTCAAGGAAAGGCTCATTGCTTGAGAGTAGCGTTTACCAACTATTAAAATTATCTGGGTTTAGACCTGAACTTAATAAAACTGTTAATGGTTATGAAATTGATATCTTTCTTAGTTATAGAAATCTAAAAATCGCCTTTGAATGTAAACAATATGAAAAGGGTTCTTTAGCAGTTAGAAATCTCATACACCAATGGGACAGCAAAAATAGAGAATTGAAATTTGATAAGTTGGTGCTTGTTTTAATTGGAACTGATATTTCAGAAGCAGAATACCAACTTGCCAAAAAGTACAACATTGTAATTTGGGATGAAGCTAAATTTCACTCATTGTCGAATCGGGCAATTAAGAAGAGGATTAAAAACAAGAATGCTATTCTGAAGGAGTTGGAAATAAGCAAGTCTAAAGGAGTTCTTATAACAAAGAAATCGCTAAAGCCTGAAACAAATGTAAATATACCAGAAGAATCTGAGCCTGTTGAAGATGTAGAAATCGAAGTTGACCTAAAAAGGAAACCTCAAAATTCTTGGCTATTGTGGGTTGTTGGAATATTTATCCTAATTTTAATTTTTGGACGAATTCCATCTGATTCAAATAAGAAAGATTATTCAACTGAAGAATTAACACAACCTAATTTTACTATACCAACAGTCATAGAAACATCAAAATTAGTTACTGTCAGATACTGGAATGTTAGTATAAACCTGTCGTCTTTTAATCATCCTACAATTAATCAAGCTGGCATTTTGAAATCTTATGAAGCAGGTGAGTTAAAATATCCATTGGGTGTGTTCAATTACGATGGCGAGATATGTAGGAGAAATCCTAAAGACTGTTACATTGAGGATAGACACGATCAAGCAAAAGAAAGAGGCAATATTTCTGTTGTCCTTATAGGTAAAGATGATTTCATCGTAATTATGGAGGACCCCGATTGCAGACAGTCAAATGAAACAATTTGGAAGAATTGTGTTTCACCCATCCATCCCAGTAATAGACTGCAGGATATTTATTTGTATTTGCGGGATAGTCGTCTGGGTTTCCTACTATTGAACGAGACTGTAGAAAATAGGACTTACTTAGTAAAGAAATAGCACATCAAAAATCCCACGATTATTGTTATCTTGTGGATACGTTAAATAATAGATAAACCCCTTCTGAAAAATACTCCTCTCCCGCCATACCTTAACGGAAAATATCTTATTTGATGTTAATTTTGTTCATCTCTAAAAATGTTCTCCCTTGACAACCCTCTCTTGCCCTATATCTATCTCTCTACCCAGTTACATATCCGTATAGCAGTATAACATAAACAATTCTATAATAGTATTATGGAAGATGTCATATGCTTCAAGTGTGAAGCTACAGTTAATGAATCTTCAGCTGACAGAGTGCTTTATCAAATTATAGAGCCGACAGTTGGCGAGCTACAGGTAGAAGAACAGGCTATATATGTATTTATTTGTAGGAAATGTTTCATTGCCGAAGGTAAAACACCAAAGCAAGGATAAATGGGTTCACTTATGTATATGTCATAGACAAGCTTAAATTCTTGGAAACTAATACCAATTAATTGGTTTGACAAATGCAAACTCTACTTGGCTTTTACTACCTCTAAGCA
>CAYIDG010000106.1:0-1085 GCA_964362055.1 uncultured archaeon
TGTCAATGCCATAACCGCTCTTCACCCCTGCATAATCTCCTTTACCTAAATTGTATTGACCAAGTAGCTCTAATTCAGTTCCTACACCCGAGACCTCTATCGGTGACAGCCTATCAGGGTCAGTAGCTAACCATCTTACCATACGTCGCAAACCTAAATAATATGGATCATCAGGCCTTGTTCTCCTTACGCTTGTCAATTCTTTTCCAGTTCCTTCAGATGCGTTTGAAAAACTCATAAAATACTGATTTCATAAAAGTATAAAAATGCGAGGGGCCGGAATTTCGCAGCCTTTCACTTTTTGCCAGCTTCCGCTTTTGCTGGCTTTTCTGGAAAAGCCAATTCGAACCGACGAACGGACTAACCGACAAGATCTTGAGTTTCGCATTCACTGAGCTTTGCTCTCATCACTCAATGACGCTTGCGCCTTTGACCAGATTTCCAGACCCTTTCTTTTGGTTGAGCTTTTCTTTCTAAGAAAAGGTCACTTGGCTACCCTCGCAAAATCTAAGAGTAATTGTAATTAAAGCTTAAAGAATTAGCTACTTTACAAATTCTATTGTTTTTTCTATAACTGCCCTAGCTGGCAGACCTTTGATTTTGACCCTCAATCCTCTGTGGCCGGAAGTCATTGGGAACAATATTTCCCTATCGCGCTTTCTGTAAAAGCAGACAATCTGCTCGCCTTGTACTTCGTCTCCAATATTTCTTAGAATCATTTTACCCTGCCCTCCTTTGCAAGTTCCTTGGTTATTTCCAGAACGAGATCAAAATCTAACCTCAAAGCGTCTGCGACATCGCTCGGATAGGCTTTTCTGTTGCGCTTCAGGTAGTCTATAATTTCTTTCTTCGCATTTTCCTTGCTCACATCACGGATATCTATTATTTCGATTGTTTCAAGCTTCTCCCTTACAGCTGTTCTTACAAAATCAGCAGTATTCATATAGAACCCCTCTTCGACAAGCTTCTCTATTTCTTCCAGCTCCTTTGGGCTCAATCTTGCTGATACGAGCTCGCTTTCCTTTTGCTTTTGCATAGCCATCATGTAGTCTATTGATGACAAGATATAAATAGATTTCTATAGA
>CAYIDG010000106.1:1095-3182 GCA_964362055.1 uncultured archaeon
ATCCTTTTCTTCTATCATTTGATCTATAGGATACCTGACTGTGCGCCATTCAACTATTTTTTTGCTCAGTTTGTATACCAAGCCAGAGAGCAATGCCGCTCCTATATAAACTGGTATACGATCAATTGGAGAATCAACATGATAACCTAAAGATAATAACCTCTCTGACAATAATGAAAAGTCTCCTGGGATATTGGTAAGAACTGATATTGTTAAACCTGTCCCAATGCCAATCTTGAATGGGTTGTCCTCTTTTATGCCGTTTGAAGTGATGTACATACCCAATGGGATTAGTACTGCATAAGGTGCCATGCCGCTTGCTATATTCTGGAAAATGTTAGAACTTCCTATATCTGCATACCCGCCCTGGCCAAAAAGGGGATTTGAATCCATTGATTCAAAACCGGGAAGAGTATCCAGAAATCACCTCCAAGGTATCTGCTTATTACCAAGCCGTCAACTTCTACTCCTGTAATCTTTGCGCCTGCGCCATGCAGACCTTCGTGAGGAACTGCCTGTAAATACTGCGACAGCGTTGCTCCGCCAATAATTTTAAGAGAAGTGGGCATTTCATCGCTTACAGCACCTATAGCACTGAAAAAAATCAAAGCATGATCTCTAACCCCTTCCCAAAGCCCAATTGCTGCGTAAAACGGGGTTTTGGCAATTTCAGTGGCTGAATTAAAAGCCTTGTTAAATCAGTTATTTGATTTGTAAGCTTCAGAAACATAACTTTTTGCGTCCCCTTTTCTATATGACATATTTACCACTTGTAAAAATTGCAGTTGTTTAACTATTATCAAAAAGTTTAAAACTGTTATTACAATTAGCCTTACTTCAGTTCCTGCAGCTCCCTGCGCAAATCGGCAAGCTGCCTCTGGAGCTCGCCCAGCGAGTCCTCTATGTGATGGACTTCACCTTCTGTATACGGCATCTGCATCTCGATGCCCTTCGGCCTCAATAGGTTGCTGTCCATCTCCAACAGGCTCTTTTCAAGCCTCTGCACGTTCACGCGCATTATCTTGAGCGACTCGTTCCTCACGGTCTCTAATTCGTATAAAACGTTGAACAGCTGCTTCATAGCAGAAACGAAAGAGCGCATCTCGTTCAGGCTTGTAAGCATACCCTGGTACTTCTCCACCTTCACGAAAAGGGGGGCGGAAGCAATTTCTTTTCGCTCATGCTGTATAAACTCTTCGCGAAGCTCGGGCATGTCAGCGTTTTCCTTTACCTCCTCGTATTGCTTATCTGGCTTGCGCTTGAAGAACATAGCATCCAGATAAATATTGCAGCCGGCATTTTAAATAATTAGTAGTGCTCTAAATTTTGAGATGCGATGGTAGTCTAGCTGGTAGGACACAACCTTGCCAAGCGGCCCTTTTAAAAAAGCGCCGGCGGAAAATGCAAAAAGGTTGAGACCCGGGTCCGAATCCCGGCCATCGCATTGCATTTTTAAACTTTGCTGTTTTATTGGCAGGCATGTCTGATTTATAGCAATACAAGGAAATAAACAGTATATTACTTCCTTGTATTGCTATATGTGAACCCACAAATCCTTATCCAGATTCTTTTGTGGGTTCACTATAATGACAATGGCAAGGCAGATTCAGGCATCAGGAGATTATTTGTTAGTTCACGCACTAAATAGAGGTTTTCAGATTGCTAGACACTTCCAGCCAAGCGAAAGACAGCGTGAGGCATATAGAATAGGCTTGCTTCTTCGTCTTGAAAGAGAAGGAATAGATGCTTATTTTTCTCCGCAACAAATACAGCAAATAGTTGAAGGGGATGAATATTTGCGTCAAGGTTTTTTTGACAGATTTATGTTATTTGACGGGGACGTGGATTATAAAGCCAAGGAGAAAAGGGCTCAGAGAAATCTGGAATTAACTTTGCACTTGTATAGAAGAGGAATACTAACAGAAGACATGCCTGTTTCTTATTTAAACGGTTATCTCATAGCATTAGATTTTTGGCAAAGATGTCTTGAACCCCAGACACCTGAAGAAAAAGAGAGATTGGAGCATGAGATTAAATACGGGATTGAAGAAGTTCCTATTGGATCAGGTTCGATCGAGTCTAGCGCC
>CAYIDG010000107.1:0-3144 GCA_964362055.1 uncultured archaeon
GTTCCGCAGAATTTCATTACAAAATATTACAAATTATCATTTAAAAGCAAGGATGGAACCGATTTAAATTTCACAAATATAACCTTACCTAGACTTAATACTCGATACGGGATGCAGTATGTTAACAAAGTATAAAATGATGATAGAAAAGGTAGCACAAGAGACAGACGATTCCAAGTCATTCATACTCGTCCCAGTAGATTTTGACGGCGGATTATTCAACTATACGCCAGGCCAATTCTTCACATTAGAGGCAGAAATAATGAGGCCGAAGGTTATGACTTATGACAGAACTAAAAAAATGATGGTCGGCAGTGGGGAGATTGTCAGGATTTTAGATAAAAAAGCATTTTCAATAGTGTCATCCCCCACCGAAGACGGCTTTATAGAGCTTCTTGCAAAAAGCGAAAAAGGGGTCTTTGCCCCCTATTTCCTTGAGCAGTACAATGCCGGCGATACATGCACTTTGGTTGGTCCTCAAGGAAGATTTATGCATGACATGTTTCAAAGTCAAGAAAAGCGGATAGCATGCTGGTCTGCTGGTAGTGGCATACCTTCTACGATCAGTTTGATGCGGTTTATATCGGATAAAGGATTGGATAATAAGGTTGTTGTCTTAGACAGTAACAGAACCATAGAGGATATCATTTATCATGAAAGGATAAAGAAATTGGTAGGCGAGTCAGAAAATTTCCATGCAGCTTTCACTACCACCAGAGGGAATGGCATTCCTAAATCAAATCACCCCAGAATAAGTTATTCCAACGGAAGATTCTGGACCAATGACGAGAATACTTTAGAAAAGCATACGGATGAAAATTGGATAGAGTACTTTAATACTATTTGTGGAAGTTCGAGCTTCATTAACGGCAAAACCAGAGATGAGAATGGAAAGCTTGCAAAACTAGGAAAGGGCATAGAAAATCACCTTCTGGAGATTGGCATTCCACAAAACAAGATTGACAAGGACCAATTCTATCTTCAGTAGCGTTAGTACAACCGGTCTAATTACCTCCTCCTTTTCATATACTCATCTTCCCAGCTCCTGAATTCCTCATCATCCAGCACAAATTTTTCTCTCTTCACCTCAGCAATCGTATATCTTTTCCTCAGTAGCAGTCCTATCAAGATTCCCACCGCCAATGCGGACAGATGGCCTATATGCGCTATGTTGCTCGGGAAGAAAGCCCCAGCAAAATCCAAAACACCATAAACTACAATCGCAATTATCATGTGCATCGGCACACCAAGCGCCCATACAACCATCTTTGGCCTTAGCATTCCCAATGTTCCCATTATTCCGTATACAGCACCTGAAGCTCCTATCACGGAGGTATAGAAAATCGTGCTAAATATTCCGGAGAAAATTCCAGTAAAGAAAAATATTTTCAAGAAATTCCTGTAGCCAGCAACCTTCTCCAGGATGGAGCCGAATAAAGCGAGTGCAAACATGTTAGAATAAAGATGAGAGAATGAGCCATGCAGGAAAATATATGTCAGTAGTGTCCAGGGCTTGTGGATAACTTCTGGCGAGTTCAGAACAAAGCCTTCAAGATTTTGGCGGAAGAACAGTTGAAACAAAAATACAAGAGAAATGAGCAAGGTTAATTTAAGTGCTATCCACTGGAATCTGTCGCCCTGTTTCATATGAATATCTTTTTATATAATCCTCCCAATATCTGTTTATAGGGGCAGATGAGATGGACAGGAACGGCATGAATTTAGTGATTGCAGTCTTCTTGACAAGCGCCTACTTTTCGGTCGGTTTCCTTATGGGGTTTCTAGGGGGCATGAGCTTCCCGATGCTGACAGTGTTCGCACTTGTGCCAGTGGTTGTAGCTCTCCTTATAGTTCTGATGTCTTCTAAATCCAGCAAGTAGTGCATCATCATAATCCGATAATTTATCAAGTAATAATCTTCTAATCTCTTTTCTTCAACAAGGCGCTTAAACAAAACAAGTGGAAGAGAATGGACAGTGGCACAGCGAAAGTTGGAACCAACACCACAGGGAACATGAAAAGAAGATCATTTGGCAAGTCTAATGCTAGCAATTGATATGGAGTTGGTGATGTGAGAAAACCTAGAATGATTGCGAGACACAGCTCACCCAACCCAATAAAGTTCCATACTATAGCCAAATTATTGGAATAAGGTTTTTTTCTGACATATAAATAGGCAACTATCGGCGCGGTTATCCCAACAATAATATCACCAACTCCGGCTGGAATCGCAAACTCTCCTGGCATCAGCCGCATGCTGTATAGGACCAAGAAAGCATAGCCCATGAGTCTAGATGTTTGCATGCCGATAATCCAATGGGGCGGCATGCCATTGACAATTTTTTGAAAAGTAGTAGATGAAAGCAGCAATCCAGCACCAATCAAAATCGGCAAAAACATGGAACCAATGTTTGGAATTAAAAAAGTCACTTTGGTAAAAAACCCTTCCATTCCCATCATGGCTGCAACAGCGAACCAACTCAACAAAATTACGCCTGCTAATAGGGAAATTACTACCCGTTTCATTTTCGGCATATCAAGAGAATATAGCGATCGGTTAATCACCAGCCAGCCTGAAAACAAGAACAGAAGCGCGCCAAAAACCATGGATGGCATCAAGAAGGCTGGAATATGTGATACCATACTATACCTTAATTATAATAATCAGCAGTTTAAAAACGAGAAAACATAGGTTTCTAAGACAGGCGAAAGTGATTTAAATACATAAATTACAAAATGAATATTCTCAAAACAAAAGGAGTGAATCAAATGGCATTTGGAAGAAGCTTCGGGCAGAGGGAAATGCACAAGGCGACTTGCGCTGACTGTGGAAACGAAACTACAGTTCCTTTCAAGCCTACCGAAGGAAGACCTGTTTATTGCAGGGATTGCTATCCTAAGCATAGAAAATATTAGACTAGTTTGACTTTCTGGTATTTAGTCTATAAAAGGTAGTGTCATCTTTATCTTTTTTCAATAATTTCTTGCTTTTTGTCAGCTTTTCTAGGTTGCGCTTTATGGTATTCAGTTCAACTATCTTGTCAAATTTGTTGTTTACCCTGAAATTGATGCCCAATGCTGACATCGGCACATCGGATTCCTTCAATATCTTCAGAATCTCAGGTTCCAGGTAGGCGTAATCCT
>CAYIDG010000108.1:0-3133 GCA_964362055.1 uncultured archaeon
GAATCAACTGGAATGACGTTTACGTATGGGTTATAATCGGTTTATCGATAATGGCAATAGCTGGAATCTATTTAAATGGCTTTCAAAAGACTTTACCTGCAATTTTAGTTGCAGTCTTGACAGCCTCTGTGTTGGATTTTTTAATAGATAAATTTGTCAAGAAAAAAACTAGGTTCCCCTATTCAGGAACTATAACAGGTTTGATAGTCGGCTCCATAGTCTCATTTGAAGACCCGTTATACGTTCCTTTGATTGCATCTGCAATAGCCATAGTCTCAAAACACCTGCTGAAATACAAGGTATACCATATGCTCAACCCGGCTGCATTCGGTATGCTAATTAGTTTTCTTATATTCTCAAAATTCGATGCATGGTGGGCTGCTGTCCCCACACTAATGCCGTTTCTTGCGATAATTGCTTGGAAGATTAAGAAATTGCACATATCACTAGCCTTCCTTTTGGTATTTGCTGTATTGGGGTATTTGACAAATAATCTGAGACTTCAATCGGTGAATGATCTGCTCAGTTTGCCGTATTATTTTGCTTTTATAATGGCTGTAGAGCCCAAGACAACTCCAATAATTAAAAATGAACAGATTGTTTTCGGCATATCGTTAGCAGTCCTATTAGTTTTGCTATCTTTTGTTGTGAGGATACCATACGCTATATTCATAAGCCTGCTGGCTATGAACCTGGTTTACTTCCTTTATCGCATGAGACGATAACATTTTAAACGCTTCAAATCAAAATAATGCTTTATCCAAATGTGATAAAATGCTACAAGATACACTGGCAGATGCATTGTCGATGATAAAGAACGCCGAAAGGATAGGAAAAGGTAATTGCATCACTAGAGCGTCCAAAGAAGTTAAGGCGGTTCTGAAAGTCCTGCAGGATAACGGCTATATAGGCGCTTTTGAGTTTATAGACGATGGTAGAGGCGGGAAGTTTAAGGTTGAGTTGAATGGAAAGATTATAGATACGAATGTCATTAAGCCTAGATTTTCTGCTACAGTTGATGAATTCGAGAAGTGGGAGAAGAGATTCCTGCCTGCCAGAAATGTTGGATTGTTGGTTCTTACAACACCCAAAGGCATCGTAGACCATAAGAAGGCCAAGGAGCTGCATGTTGGCGGGAAGTTGGTTTGCTTCGTTTACTGAGTGATTTGAATGTATGCTAAAGAATTAATCATCCCTGAAGGCGTGGAACTGGAAGTTTCTGGGAACAATGTGAAGGTCAAGGGAAGTAAAGGCGAGATAGAAAAGCGGTTGATATACGAAAAAGGCATTAAAGTGGAAAAGGCTGACAGCAAGATAGTTGTTTCTGCCGAATCGGACAGAAGACATTTCAAAGCTACTATCGGCAGCATGATTGCGCATGTAAGAAATGCAATTGAAGGAGTAATGAAGGGTTATACTTATAGACTTAGGACCGTCTACAGTCACTTCCCAATCACAGTGAAGGTTGAAGGGAAGAAAGTGCTCATACAGAATTTTTTGGGTGAAAGGACGCCTAGAATAGCGAAGATTGCTGGGAAGGCTGATGTGAAAGTTGATGGTGCGGATTTGACTGTCACTGGGATAGATGTTGATGATGTGTCACGCACAGCGGCAAATATTGAGCAGTCTACAAGAATCACCGGAAGAGATCGACGTGTGTTTCAAGACGGTTGCTGGCTAGTCAGCCGTGAATAGTACAAAAGTTTAAGTACTTAAATGTCTATCTATTAATAGTGGATACTTATGGTGCGAAAAGTAACAAATGAAACAGAAAAAGATATATGTGAACTTTATATTCAAGGCTTTGGTACAGTCAGAATTGCGAATAAACTAAATTTAGGAAAAACTACTGTAAGAAAATATCTAATTAAAAATAATATAAAGTTTAGGACTGTGCCTAGAATACCGAAAGAAATAGAACAAAACATTATTGAACTTTATCAAAAGGGTTTAAGTATAAAACAGTTAGCTGGCAAATTTAATTTCTCTTTTTCCAGAGTCCAAAGGCATCTAAAAAAAAGACTGGAATTAAGGGAAAGAGGCAGTAAAAAGGCTATTCTAAAAACAGCAAAAGAACTAACTCAAGAAAAGGCTTATGTAATGGGGGTTGTTGGTCCTGGTGACGGTTTTATAGAATTAACTAAACAAGCTAAAAGAATATGCCTAGAAGCCGTTGATAAAGACTTCATTGACTACTTCGCATATTGTTTGCAAAAAGTCTATGGTTTGGCACCTGCTATAAAGGTTCTTAAACCCAGACCTACTGACACTAAACCACACTACAAAGTTTGTCTGTATTCAGTTGAAGCGTGCAAAGACTTGCTAAGTTATAATGTCAGCTTTAAAGAGAAGAGTTGGGAAGTTCCAAAGGAAATAATAAACTCGCCAGAAGAAATCATATCATCATATATTCGAGGTATGGCAGATTCACAAGGTTCTGTTCATAAAAGTACATCTAGAAGAGTTCAATTATCTTCTAAAAATACTAAAGGAGTTCGACAAATTGGTCTATTGCTAGAAAAACTTGGGATAGTTGATTGGTACATACATAATGTTGGTTTAAGTATTACTGCTAGACGTTCTTTAGAAACTTTTGCTAAAAAGATTAATTTTAATATAAAAAGGAAAAATTCGAAATTAAATGAATTGATAGAATCGTATAAATTATGGAAAACACCAGAAAATGAAATGTTAAAATTAGCGCCAACACTAATTTATCTTTTTAATCATGGTTTGAATCCCAAATCTATAGCTGAGGAATTAAATATTCATTGGAGTACCGTCTATCGCTACTTAAGAGAATCAAAGAAACAGGGGTCACAAACTCAAATTGAATTCAGAGGAATTAAAAAGTGAGTAAATGAGGTTCATGGGTTTTGGCATGGCTGCAGACATAATTGTTGAGAGGGGAAATGAGATTGTTTTGATAAAAAGGAAGAACGAGCCTTACAAGGAATACTGGGAGATGCCTGGTGGTTTTGTTGAGGAGAATGAGACTGTTGAGGAAACTGCATTAAGAGAGGTTACGGAAGAGACGTCATTGAAAGTAAGGTTGAAAGGAATTTTGGGAGTTTACTCTGATGTCAAAAGAGACCCTAGAGGCAGGGTTGCTACGGTTGTGTTTATCACTGAA
>CAYIDG010000109.1:0-3031 GCA_964362055.1 uncultured archaeon
CCCAATAACTGTGATTTCTTGATACCACTTAATTCTACCAATTACTTTAATTGTGCATTTTTTATTTCGCAGGCATCTCCAGTCCAACTATCTTTGTCTCCCCCCTGTCCATCGTACATCCGTACACCCTGTCACCAGATTTAATCGTCTGGTCATTATGCGTTATTACTATGAACTGCTCGGACTTTGATAGCGATTTCACCAGCTCTGCAAGCTTCAAGCTGTTCTCCTTGTCCAAAGCTGCGTCAACCTCGTCAAACATGTAGAATGGGGCTGGTTTATACTTCTGTATCGCAAACAAAAATGCCAATGCAGCCAAAGTCTTCTCACCGCCAGACATTGAATCTAAATTCAACAGCCTCTTCCCAGCAGGGTTCGCTTCTATTATCAGCCCAGATTCTATGTCAGCAGGATTCTCCAATTCAAGCTTCGCATTTCCTCCAGCCATCTTCAAGTAAATGCCATTGAGGTTGCCGCTTATCTCCTGCAGGCATTTGTTGAAAACCTCCATCCTCCTTTGCTCTATCTGCTCAATCATGTCGACAACAGCCTTCTTCTCCATAAGTATCTTCTCGTATTTCTCCTTGTACTGGTCAAACTCATTCTTGAATTTCTCGTATTCGTCTATCGCCTTTAAATTCACCAGACCGATCTCCTCAAGCTCCCTTTGTGTTTTTTTGATGAAATTATCCAAAGTATGCAGCTTCTCATCCACGTATTCCACCTGCCCATACTGCTGCATCTCGTTCTTGGCATTCTCCAGCTCAGTCTCAAGTTTTGCCTTCTCAATATTCGCAGTATTGATTTCTATTTCAAGGTTGACCTTTCTTTCATGCGCCTTCTTCCTTCTCTCCCTTAATTCATCAACCTCCCTTTCGGATGCAATTCTCATCTTCTCCAAATCTATAAGCTCCTTGGTAGTTTCGGAAACAGCGTATTCCTTCAGCTTCTTCTCCAGCGCGAATATCTCCTGTCTCAGGGATTTGATTTCCTCCTCCAATTCTCTTCTTCTATCGGTGTACATCTCTATTTCCTTGCTGGTGGTGGTTTCAACCAATTTGGGATGTGTTTTTATGTAATGCCCCCCAATCATCGCTCCAGAGCGCTCAACCAAATCACCGTCCAATGTCACCATCCTTGCCTTGCCTATACCCAAAGTCTTGGCAGTCTCCAAATTTTCAACAACAAGCGTATTTCCAAAAACAAACTCGATTGCAGACATCAGCTTCGTATCGTACTTGATCAGCTTGCTGGCAACATTTATTACCCCATGCTTAGTTAGGAGTTCATTATCCCTGAACAGGTAAGGCCTGATTTTGTTCAAAGGCAGGAACGTAGCCCTGCCAATCCTCTCCCTCTTCAAGAAGTCGATGCAATAGCTCGCAACATTCTCATCTTCAACTATTATGTCATGCAAGTGCGGTCCTGCTGAAACCTCGACAGCAACCCTGTAATTTTCCGGGACAGATATGAGATTCGCCACAGTACCCAACACGCCTCTCAAGTTCAGTCTCAATATAGCCTGCACAGCCCTAGGCATCTCCCCGGACAGTTCAACTTTTCTTGATTCCAAAGCGCCCAGTTTTTCTACAAGACTGTTTATCCTGTCCACCTCCCTGGCATCGGAATCCATCCTGTCCTTCGTTATCAACAGCTTGGAGCGCAGTTCAGAAACCTCCTTCTCTATCCTGACGCTTTTTGATATGTCTATGAGCTTGCTGGCAACTTCCCTTATGTTCGCTTCCCTTTTGTCCAGCTCAGCCTCTATCTGTCCTGTCTCCTCGTTCAGCTTCCTGTTCAACTCCCCTTTTTTAGCCAGGCTTTCATCGATCTTCCTTATCTGTTCCTCGTATGTTGCCAATTTCTTGTGTGCGAAAGACGCCTTTAAAACTGTCAGTTGCTTCTGGAGATTCTGGAACTTTATTGCGGCATTCCTTTCGTCTTCCAGCTTCTTGAAAATATCATATCTCTGGGTGATGATTATTTCAGCCTCCTTCAATTTCTGGTCTACGGCATCCAGATCCTTCTGCGCCTTTTCCTTCTTGTCGTTGTATTCGGCAATGCCTGATATCTCGTCTATATAATAGCGCCTTTCTACAGGATTCATCTCGATTATTTGGGTGACATCGCCTTGGAGGATTATGTTGTGTCCATCAGGATGGATTCTAACAGCAGATAATAACTGCAGTATCTTCTCCCTTGTCAGTGTCCTTCCATTAAGCTTGTAGACAGACAGGCCGTTTTTGCTTACTTTCCTAGTTATTGCAATCTCCCCATCCTCAAATGGGAACTGTTTCTGGGAGTTATCCAAATAAAGTATTACAGAAGCGTATTCCGCAGCAGTTTTGCCTTCACCGCCGTGGAAAATCAATTCATGCAGCCTATCCGCTCTGAGAGATTTTGCGGAAGTTCTACCCAAGACAAATGCTATTGCATCTAAAATATTGCTCTTACCGCTGCCATTTGGACCCGCTACTACATTGAAACCCGGTAGAAATGGTATTGATATCTTCTTGTTGAAGCTCTTGAATCCCTGCAGTGTTATCTTGGTTATGGACGTCTTCATCTCTTCACCTTATTCCTGGTATTATTATTTGTCGATATTACGCCTTCATTTTTAAGCAATAATCTGATAGCGCTATGAAACACATCGGTCTTATCCCTGTATCTGCCAAACTGGATCAGATTTTCCATATCTTTTAGAATTTGTTTTGTTGTCCTAAATGTTATTAAGCGCTTTTTCATCTGTATCTACAATGTATGTATATTGTATTTTTAGGTATTTAATCATTATACTTAACTCATCATTTATTTCAAAGACTTTTAAATGATTAAAGGTGAAATGGAATATATGAAAATATCACCAGTTCTAAGAGATTTAGCAGAAAAACTTGAAACAGGAAATTTGCCTGAAAGTATCCTTACTTATTTCGGAAACCATGGTTTAAGTGCTAGTCATAATGCTGGACCGGGACTAGATGATTATGGGTATATAGAATTTCGTTTTAATGGGGGTAATCCAGAAGCTGTC
>CAYIDG010000110.1:0-3004 GCA_964362055.1 uncultured archaeon
ATCCAAAACACCAGATGCGATATTTACTAATTTATTATTATTATCATAATGAAATGAGTATATCGGTTCGATAGGTATATAATCAAAACCAGCCTCTGACCATTTAATGTGGCTTTCATATGCATTTCTCCATGCTGAAAAAGATGGTTCTTCTATATGTCTAGAAAACAGATTATCTCTAAATTGTTTGCCAAGTAAGAGTGTGGTTTCAGAGCCCGTTTTTGGAAAAATCTCTCTAGAGAAATTTGAATTTCGATTGCCAGCTTTTAAATATAGAGATGACTCTGTAATTTCTTTAAACATCCCTCTTTTCTTTGCTAGTTCAAATTTATCTCGAACAAGATTTTCTAATTCGACTTTTTTATTGGTAGACGCATACCGTACCATAACAGCGGCCAATCTTTGAATTCTTAAATCATCTTGGTTAAGTGCATCAATTATTTTTCTGTAGACAATTTCGCGTAAATTATCTTGCTCTCTATTTGGTGCAAGATTAATTTTCTTTGCCATAATTCTCCATTCATCCACATTGCTAGAATTAAACACTTGAATAATTTTTTCCAAAACAATTTCCCTTAGTTGATCCTGTGTATCTTCTGGAGCAAACCTTATCATATTCATAGCTATTCTTTGTATATGTATATTTCTGCTATTTAAGCCATCAATGACTTTTTTGTAAACCACAATACCCAAATCTTTTTTTTGTTCTTCCGGAGCATTTTGCATCATAGAGGCTCCAATTCTTTGTATCTCAATATCATTACTTTCTAATGCTTTTATAATAGAAAGGGCAATTTGATCATTGGGCTGTCTTAAAATTTCATTTTTTGTTCTTAACAATAAATTCTCACTTTCTACAATTATTTCGGAATTAGCTATTTTGGATTCAAAAAGTCTCTTACTTGTTAGATAATGTTCGTAAGAAATCTTTTCTTGCCCATCAATTTTATACATATTAAGAACACCCTCAGAAACAACAGGACCAGTATTTATTTTTTCAGCAATCATTTCCATAAAATAAACTATAGCACAAAAAAAACTCCCATCACACATTGAAGCATGATGGGAATTTTGATGTTGATTATTTGAATGAAGCACTCAGAGCAAGTCCGTGTGCAACACTTGTGAAAGCATCGAGATTCACAATTTTGTTTTCACCGAATGTGTCAGCAAAGAATTGCCGCACTGCTGGAACAAAGGAAGACCCGCCCGTAAGCAGGACTTTGTCAACTTCCTCCGCGCGAACTGCCGCCGCAGAGAGAGTTTGTTTAACACATGAGGAAATTTTTTCCATGTCCCCAGCGATAAAGTTACCAAACTCTGAACGGCTAATGGGTTCGTCAATCTGCAACTTTTTATCGTTATAGACGATTCGAGCTTCCTGTCTTACTGACAGCTCGGTTTTAGCCTTTTCAATCGCTTGAAAAATATGAAACCCCCTGTTTTCCATAATTAGATATTCAAGATTTTCGACTGGTCGAGGGGTGCCTGTTGCACGTTTCATCTGCCGCAACAATTCGAGTGTTTTTTGATCCTTTAGAAAAGGAATCATGTGCCATTCACACAATGTGTGCATTATCCATAAAGGCATTGGTAAGGATTGCCCCGTCCATAACACCTTGCTTCCAAAATGTGGCGTTAGTTTTTCCCGCATTATGCGAGAATCGAAAGTATCCCCCCCGATGTAGACACCACCCATAGCCAAGACGCGCTTCCTTTTCTCTTCCTGGGTATGGAGCATATCAGCTCGTAACTGCATGACGGTAAAATCCGATGTGCCACCACCAAAATCACCCATCAAGACAGTTTGTTCCGTAGTTGTTCCCATCTGTTTGAGAAACGCTAAAGTTGCAGCGATTGGTTCAAACTCAAAAATGACTGACTTAAACCCTGCCCTTTGGGCTGCCGTTTTAAGCCTGTTTTCTGCCAACTTGTCATTCTGGGGATCATCTGAAAAATAAACAGGCCTTCCCATCACGACTTGATTTACTTGATACCCAAGATTATTTTCTGCTGTAGTTTTTATTTCTCTCAGAATCAAGGCTACCAAATCTTCTATATCAAGCCTTTTTCCAAAGATGCTGGTTCCAGTAAAGGATGGTTCAGCCAAAAAGGCTTTAAGAGACTGCAGAAATCTCCCATCTCTTGCTCTAGACTGAACATAATGATGAATTGCAAGCTGTCCAGCAAGCGGATTCTTGTTTTTTTCAAAGAACAAAACAGATCGCATTGTGCTCTTGCCGGGATCCATATTGTCAATGTTTACGACACGCACCGTTTCTCCCTCCATCACGGCAAGGGCTGAATTAGTCGTTCCAAAGTCTAGTCCTATTGTTGACATACCGTTATCCTTTTGTTGGTTGTTGGTTTTATGCGTTTTTCTAATTGAGACAATATCATAAATAATTGATATAAAGCAATGATGAGATTGTTGAGTTTCATAATTCAAAGTATTATTTTTTTATGAAGATTAACCTGCCTAATGACTTCAACTAGAACAATCACCATTTCTCCTCCTGCGTAGATTTTTTTATTTACGGTACAGCATAGTGAAGCGTTGAATCTAATCAGTATGTTATACTAGCTTTATGGTTGTTAAAATCGGCGACTACAATACAATAATGAACGACCGGAACATTTTTAACCAGGTTGTTTATACTCCGCTTTCTGAAGCGCTGAGGCTTCTTGACGAACGCAGAAAAGACCCAGTGCTTATGGCAAAAGTGGAGAAATTATTGAAAGGAGATATTCCTGAAGTTTTTAAAAAAAGAAAATGCGCTATTCTTTTTAGACAAGTTGCCACACCAAACAAAGAAAGTGGAAGATTTATAGCGATAGCAAAAGAAAATAACTTATATCCAGTTTTTTTTGAATATCATAATGACAAGTTTACTTCTAACAACGAATTTAAGCATTCCCTAGGGCAATTACATGTGCAAAAAAAGGACAGCAAGAATGGCACCCATAATGTTGAAAAAATAACAGTTGTTGAGATCGGAAGAGC
>CAYIDG010000111.1:0-2987 GCA_964362055.1 uncultured archaeon
TAGATACTTATTAAGTTTCATACCTCAGTTTATTCGGAAACCTTACCGCCCAACTCTTCCAGTAATCTTTTCTTAAAATTTCCCATATCTTTTATTTTTATTTTTCCTCCTGCAGCCCCAACATGCCCTCCGCCAACACCCATCTCCCTAAGAAGTTTGCCTAAATTTATCTTTCCTTTCTGATACCTCGCGTGTATCTTGTAAAAATCATCAACCTTTTCCAGCAGGAAAAATATCTTATCAGGATATTTAGTAGAAGTTTCGGTAGCAATCGCAGAGCCAACCCTTTCAGCCTTGCTCGATAGAACAGAAAATATTAAATTGACATTATCAAATTTTTCCGCATTCTTCCAGAATTGTTTCTTAGCTCCATCATACAACTTCTGGTATTTCCTGTAAGCAATTTTAATTTTCTTATTTTTTACAAGTTCACCAAAACTATTCGTTTCTATTAATATCTTCAATAATGTGTTAAACCCGATTTCAGTAGCAGCCCCAACTGTTTCTATAACAGCCTTGCCATACTTGGTCTTCCATATATCTCCTTTCTGCTTGACTTGAATGTATTTGTCAAGCAAATCCCTGCAGTCTTCATAACCATAATCGCCTATAGTACCAATCACAGCTAGCCATTCCTTGTCACTCAAATCAACCAGTTGGGAGAAGAATTTGTAAACTACATATGTCGCTGGCTGATAGGTTTTTTCATTTTCCAATCTAGGATTGATGTAAACTATCTTTTCACTTAATTTCTTGTCAACAGGCAGATGATGGTCTATGTATAAAATTTCCTTGTTCATTTCATTTAGTTCTTTGAACAGGAGATCAATACCAATGTCAACGATGATTGCCTTGTTGTATTTTTGGATGGCTTTAACAATTTCATCACTTCTTTCAGTAGTCCCTGTGATTATTTTATCTATTTTTTTGTTTAGTCTCTGTAAAGCAATTGCAACAATAGCGGCAGAATAAGTGCCGTCGGCGTCCTTATGGTGAACCAAAATTACTTTGTCGGAAGGTTTTAGCTTTTCTATGAATTCTTTACCCTGCTTAAACATTTCATCTATTTTCATACTACATAACTCGTGTGACTTCGTTCTCAACGCCATGTTGTTTTGGTCCGTAGAATCTAGGCAGATAACCTCTATGTCGCCTCGCTTGTCTCAAAAGATCTCTTTTAGAAAGATTATTATAATGTTCTGCAGCTGATGGAGAAGCGCCGTTAGGGAGTATATCGACATCATATACAAACTCTGATTTACTTTTCCGCCTACCAGTCACAGCAAAAGTTCCTTTGTACGCCATAAACTATTCCTTACCTTCCCTCAATTTCTTTATCGTATCCTCATCCAACACAAGTATAGGCATATGCGTACCATGCGCCCCAACCCTATTCTGGTGGAACTCCACCATAGCCATCATGCTGTCTATCTGGTGCAGTATCAGCGCTTCAAAATTTCTAGGAGGTGTCGGCCCATGCTCGCCAAAATGGCTAGCAACCATATGGATAACCCTCTCAGGAAAACCACGATAGTAAAGTTCAGCCACCCCTAAAAATGAATGATCAAGAAGTATGCCAGTAGCTTCAGGGTCACCATCCTTATCCAATTCCCATTCATAAACCTTCATTATGTCATGCAAAAGCGCACCAGCAATCAGATGGTCTTTGTTTATCTTCAGGCCAAAATTCTTTTCAGCAACCTCCGCAGTTTTAATGCACGATTCAGTGACAGCTATCGTATGGTTCAAAACATCCCTTATGGCAGTGCCACCGCCTGTTGAGAACGGTGTCTTAACTTTTTCTATATCTGTTTTAGGATATTTCTTGAAATCCTTATGTGACAATGTAGGATTCTTTAAAAACTCCACTACCTTTTTCCTTAGTTCACCGTCTTTAATCTGATTTGCCAGTTCTATCAGCCGTTCCATACTATCAAGTTAAAACATTAAGCTTAAGATATTTTGCTTCTTACGCGCTCAGCAATGCCGTTCATCTCTTCATCCGACAGATTGAGGGTTTTACTCATGTCAATTAACACACCATGCCCGTCATCTTCAAACCTCGGCACAACATGAATATGCGCATGCGGCACCTCGTCACCTATTGTAACCAAATGCACCAACCTAGGGTTCAATGCCTTCTTAACACCGTCAACAATTTTCCTCGCAACTTCAAAATATTCACCAAAATTGGGCACGTCATACACCCACCTATAATGGATTTTTGGAATTACTTGTATGTGTCCGGGAGTTCTAGGGAATTTATCCAAGAAAGCCAAGAAATTTTCATCCTCATAAACCTTGTATGAAGGGAACTTACCTTCTGCTATTTTGCAAAATACACAATTCTCCAACATACCACTTAATTTAATTTTATCCAAACAACGCGCTCAGCCCAGCCGCCGCCTCTTCCGACTTCTTCTCCGTGTCCTCTTCTTTTTTCTCTTCCTTCTTTGATTCTGTCTGTGCTGGAGCAGCTGTGGTAACTGCCGCCTGTTTTATCAACTCATCAATATTCTGGCCTTCTAAGCTAGCAACCAACGCTTTCAATCTAGCTTCATCAACAGAACTTCCTATACTCTGGAGCACTTTCTTTAGACTCTCTTCTGTTATCGGTTGCTTCGCATCATGAAGCATCAATGCCGCATACACTTCTTGCATTCAAACACCCATCTTACTCTGAATTGCCTTAGCTTGCTGATAAGCTTTGGCGAGTATATATCCAATACTTTCTTTAGTAGGATAAATAATATTTACCGAAAGATTTAAAGCTTGGCTAAACGCCTCTTTCACTTTATTCAAATAATTATCCCCAACCAGACTCAGGGCATCCTTCTTGTATATAATCCCATCATCATACATCGCAACGACATTCAACCCGATTTTAACCGGCTGTATCCTCAATTTCCTTAGAATGGACGCCAAATCCTTAGACACAGCATCCCCCTTCTTGGCCACAACCTTGTCCTTCTTGATTGCAACCTTCC
>CAYIDG010000112.1:0-2934 GCA_964362055.1 uncultured archaeon
AAGGGTGTTTATGTCTAAGATTAAAGAAGAATTAGAGGAAGCCCAGTACTGGCGGAAGGAAAGAAACGGCATAAGGGACTCTGTCTCTGCAAGGGAGGACTTTATAGCCAAAGGGAAAATGGATTTCTCCTTGACAAGGGAAAACAGGGACAACAAGCTCTTTACCCATAACTTCGGCAGGGTGGTAGCTCTGAATGTGGAAAAGATAGAAAAAAGCCATCTGTTCCACTTTAATCCTAATTCAGACTCACTGTTCGTAGGCTTACCAGGGTGCAACTTTAGGGGCCCATTTTGTTCTGATTTTGAACTTACTCATAAGATACTGCATGACAACCCGCTGGACGCCAAATACCACTATTACACCCCTGAGCAGATGGTCGGAACAGCAGAGAAAAAGAACTGCAAGTCCATCACCTTCAACTATACGGAGCCTATGGTATGGTTTGAGTTTGCCTTCAAGACAGCCAGATACGCCCACAGGGGAAACGTTAAAACAACCCTAGTTACTAACGGTTACACTACCGAAGAGCCTATCAAGAAGCTTGGTAAGTTCCTAGATGCGGTTACAGTTAAAATCTTCGGTTCAGGTAGTGCAGAGCTCTACGGAAAGTACATGTCTATAAAGAGCGCGCAACCGATATTCGACACATTAAAACAGATGCACAAACAGAAGCTCTTCATTGAAATAACAAATCTGATCGTGCCTCAAGTTGGTGACAATTTGGAAGAATGCAAAAAGTTGGCATCTTGGATAAGCCACGAGCTTGGTGCCGAGACGCCGTTGCATTTGTTGCAGTTTCAAGGCGGTGAGCTGGATATACCATCCACCCCTATATCAGTTTTGGAAAGATTTGCTGAAGAATCAAAAAGGGAAGGACTAAGGTACGTCTATATCCACTCGTCACCGCCCCATCAGGAGGAGAACACCTTTTGCCATAACTGCCGTGAGCTTGTTGTTGAGAGGAAGAACTCCAGCGTCAAAAGAAGCAAAATTATTGATGACAGATGCCCTAAATGCGGGTTTGCATTGAATTTCGTTTCAGGATGACAAAAGGATAAATAGTGGCAATACATCTTATTATTGTGAAACTGTTTCAAATTGTTTCAGTTCTGGTAGCGATTGTTTCACTTTTGTATTTTACATCTACAGCTTTTGCTATAATCCAATTCTATGGCGCAGATATGGATTTGAACTCTGATGGAAATGCAAAAATCAAGCTTACGATTACATTCCAGCAACCTGTGAAAGGATTTCAATTAGCTATTTTCGGTTCTATTAAGAACTTTGAGGCATCAAGCAACTCAGGTCCGGTAGATTGTAAAGTTGAAGTCGGGGCAGCCAGCATCATTGACTGTAAGATGAATTTGACTCAGGAGAAGAGAACACTTGAACTCACGTTCGAGACAGCAGATTTTGTTAGGACAGTAGACACTAAGAACCTTTTCAGTCTCGATCTTTCTTTAAGCCAATCAATCGACCAAGCCACCGCATCTGTGAAATTACCAGAAGGATATGCCCTTACCAACACGTCATTAATTCCAGCGACTTTTCCTTCAGCAGGCAGCATAGTTAGCGATGGCAGGAGAATTATCGTGAACTGGGATGTTGTCAATCTAACTGCAGAGCAGCCCTTTAAATTTCAAACCTTATATGAGCCTATCAAGAGTCAGTTTCCACTAGCTTTGGTGTCTGTTGGCATATTGTCTTTTCTAGTGCTTGGTGGTGTAGGATTTTTCTTCTACAGGCGTATTAAAAAACCGAAAGAGGTTATATTGTCAGTTTTGGATGACTTTGAAAGGAGAGTTATAGAGGTAATAACAACCGCAGGCGGTGAGATAAACCAACGTAAAGTGGTCCAAGAAACGGACTTGTCAAAAGCAAAGGTATCAAGGGTTGTCAAGAGGCTTCAAGAGCGTGGTTTACTTGAAGTTACAAGGCTTGGAAGGACGAATAAGCTCAAATTAGTCCAGAAAAAATTTGAAGGAAGTTAAAGCTTTAATTCTATCAAATTCATTCTGTTTTACCTCTAGAAACAATTAACAACTTCAGAATACCTCCAATAGATACGTTTAGTATGGTTTTTTAGCTTTGAGTTTTTCCTGTCAATTGTTTCAAGCAACCTATATAGGGTAGGGAATACTAATAAAGAGTAAGAAAACCCAAGAACTGTCTACTATCGACTACGCATGAGGTAGTAGGCAGATAGAGGAAAAGTGAGGAAAAAATAAATGTTTAAAAAGTTTGTTGCAAGTTTCATGACAGCCTTAATGGCAGCCATGACGCTAGTTAGCCCAGCATTGGGCGCAACAGCTCTAAATACATATCCAACATTCCTTGGTAAGGTAGGAGACTTTTACGTAGTAGTTGGTTCCAAGGCAGCATCCAGCGATGTAGCTGGTGCTATCGACATAGCAGCTAACTTGGCTCAGCTCTCGTATAAGGACACTGCAGTATCAGGGACGACTTCATCAGGATTGACAGGAACAGAAAGAAAAATAGTAATACCAGCAACTTCAGGAGCCGGAGCCATAGGTGGTACCGGAACCAACAATTTACCAATCACAGTAAAGAACTTCCATTACACAGGACTAAAGGAAGGACAATACGAGTACAGAGGAACAAAACACAACTACCATGAAGAAATTGTATTGAATGATACAGACCCTAATTTAAAGTTAACCCACAGTCTTTCAAGCCCAATCAACGGAACTCTAAAGATGAGAGTTGATAATAAGGCTATGAAATACCAGTATGTGTTTGACGACGCTATAGCGCGAGCAGACTTTGATGCGCAAAATACAAGCACAACAACATACAGCAACCCAGTAAAGATAACAGTTGCAGGTAGGGAATTCCAAATAGTGGCAGTTCCAGATAGCACATCCTTCAAAGCACTAGTAGGTACTGTAAAGACTTTGAGTGACGGAGAGTCA
>CAYIDG010000113.1:0-2927 GCA_964362055.1 uncultured archaeon
GAAGACGGACTGATCAGCATGGTCGGCATAGTCACCGGAGTAGTAGGCGCGGCAGTAAGCAGTTTCTTCATCATACTTGCCGGCATAATAAGCATGTTTGCAGGGGCTTTGTCGATGGCTGTCGGCACTTACCTGTCAATCAAATCTGAGAACGACTACTACAGGCGTGAAATAGAAAAGGAGAGATGGGAAATCAGGAAATTCCCGGAGATGGAGAAGGCTGAGCTGAGGGAATTTCTAATCAAACGGGGATACAAAAGCAAGAGGCTCGAAAGGGAACTGAATGCCATATGGGCTGACAAGGAGCTTGTATTGAAGTATATGCTGGAGGAAGAACTGGGTATACCCCAGAATAATTTCAAAAATCCTGTAAACGGGGCTGCTGTGATGCTTACATCTTATTTGCTGGGCTCCATCATCCCATTAACACCGTATCTGCTTTTCACGCCAAACACCGCGTTGGGTATCTCACTAACGTTTACAGTAATTTCATTGTTCACATTCGGAGCTTACAGGGCTGTGTATACAGGCAAGAGTTGGATTGCAAGCGGCTTTGAGATGATGGCATTGGGAATGATTGTCGCTGCTGTTGGCTATTATCTGGGGACTTTATTCGCATCATAGCCCGCATCAAGATTTAATAGCTAACATGAAGTAATAATTTGAATGGCTTTAGAACCTTGGTTTATATTTTCTATTTCATCTGCAGCATTATGGGCTATATCCAGTGTGATAGACAAGGCGATAGTTCCAAGGCATATTAAAACACCGATTGTTCCCTTGTTTATAGTCGGACTATTTAACTTAATTTCAGCATTCATCGTAACTCTCTCAATTCCTTATACCGCAATTTCCATGGATAATTTAATTTTATCCATTTTGTCAGGCTTATTATGGGGTATTGTCCCATTTGTTTACTTCACTTCGATACTAACCCAGGAAGTATCTAGGATAATTTCTTTATTCAGCATTTCACCTTTGCTTGTATTAATTTTTTCTACAGCAATTCTAAACGAAGTTCTCGCATATGAAAAATACTTAGGAATATTTATAATAGTTGCTGGCTCACTTTTAATTACATTGAAATCGAACGGCGGGAATAAATTTTCCATCAACACAAAACTTTTATTAGTGCTTGTAGCTACTTTTTTAATTTCCGCATCACAAGTCTTATCCAAGTTTGTCCTCAAAGAGGTCCCTTACTGGAATTTTTATGTTTGGTTAGCACTCGGCACTTTTCTTTCCACTTTTTTGATAACATTGACAAAATTCAACAGCCTGAAGACGGTTGCACACATCGGCAATAAGTATTTAGGATTGCTTATTGTATCTAGAATTCTTGGCGTATTGGGCTTGATTTCATTTATAACCGCATTATCGTTTGGATTTGCTTCACTAGTTTCGGCTGCATTTTCGGTGCAAAGTCTTTTTATCATTGTATTTGCATTTATCCTCAGTTTGTTTGATCATCACATTGAAAAATTGAAAGGCAGTCAAGGATTGCTGAAATTCATAGCAATTATTCTAGTCATTTTCGGTGTTTTTATAATAGGTTTGTAGCGCGTTAAAGACAAAATTCATGTATTGAATAATATTATATGAAAGTTACTTGTCCGCATTAAAATTCATTCAGCCTGCCTGTCAAATTGTATCGATGAAGAGTGAGCTTTGTATACCTTGTAAATGCCGAGGAAGACCAGGATGTTGCCTACAAGCCGTATGAGTGGGATAACGTAGACTGGCAACATACTTGAACTATATGAGGTGGCAAGCACCGACATCACGCCATGGAATGTTATAACCAGAAAACCGCCGAAGAGGTATAGCCAGAAGGGCGGCTTTCTCATGCCCCTGAATTTTGTCAGAAGCATCAACAGAATCATGCCTGTAGTTGTTAGGAACAAGAGTATTGAAACGGATTCTACAATCAAAACTTCGAATTCCACCATGCAATCAACTGCTCTTGAGCCTGCCTTCCTCGAAAGTATAGTTCAATTGCACATTCTGCAGGCCAAACCCCTTTATTTCAAATAGATTCTGGTTATTTATCTCTTTCATATGGAAAATCCCGTCTGTCATGGAGCTCAAAGTCGTTATATCAGTTTCTTTATGCGTCCCCTCCTCCACAAGAAATACGATGTTTGAATTGCTGTTTTTTGCTTTGCCGCTCAATATCTGAACCAGCTCCAAGACCAGCGATGGCGAGTTATACAGGAGCAATGTCGAGATCGAGTCTATCACAATCCTTTTGACGCTGCTTGCAGGAAGAACCCTCAAAATCTCTGACATGGCTATGCTTATTTCGCTTAACGCAGTCGGTCCGTTTACTCTGATTATAAAGACCGTGTTTGATTTTGATATGCCGACATGCATCGAATAGCAGTCTACAAAACGCAACAAACCATTCTGCAGTATGGGGTTCAGATTTCCGAATCTCTCGAACTGCCTCACGAACTCTTCGGGGAAATCGTTTGTCAAAATGCATACGCCATATTCATTATTCTTCAAACCCTCGAACAAAAATTGGATTCCGAAGGTTGTCTTGCCGGATTTAGGAGGACCTAGCAACAGAATGGATGACTTTTCCGGCACGCCGCCTTTGAGGAATTCGTCAAGCTTTTCTATCCCAGTCTTCAGGGGCATAATTATACATTTGGATTGAAAGGATTTAATACTAAATACTTGGCAACATAATTTAATTTATGTGGTGGCCTTTTGGGAACAGGAAGGAGAAGGAAAAGAGGGTAAAGGAGAAGAGGTTTCAGGAAGAATATGACAACTATATCAAAAGGAAGGAGAAGGAGCGCGCTTCTGAGGATTCTTCGGTAAAAAAACTGCCGGATGTCGATGAGATATTGCATCGTTCTACTTTGGCTGCGGATGTTGCTGATGAACTTGTCAGGAGGGGGTTGAAGATCGGAAGAGCG
>CAYIDG010000114.1:0-2872 GCA_964362055.1 uncultured archaeon
TTTGTTGTTTTCAACTCTTTCAATTGCATCCTCAGCAAACTGGTCTGCCCAGAATGAGTCTTCAAATGTTTTGGGGTATTCTTTATTTTGCATAAGAAGAAAGAACTAGTGAAGTTATTTAAAGATTTATCTTTTACCGCATAATATTGTTTAAATCCACCCTTATATTCTGCGCAGTAACCTCTGGCCCCGCTCCCTGAGATATAAACTTTAAAGCTTTCTCAGCAGGATGAGTGTCTGTTTCTACAATTAATCCGTTTAAGGTTCCTTCCAGGCCTCCAAGAAAGCTTTGTTTTGGCACTTCAATCGAAGAAACTTGAACAATTGGTTGTTCTCCTGTTGTATCCAGACTGCCGACATATCTAAGTGTCATACCTCTGCTTCTTGCTGCACTCATCTTAGCTTCAAAATGTGGATTAAGCTCTTTCGCTGAGCTTAAAAAATGAGGTATACCCCCTTGATGAAAATATGAGTCAGGAATAAATGGTTCTACCCAATCACGGCTAAATTCAACAGGTATACCTAGGGTCCTGGCTATTACAATTAATTTTCTAGCTACATCAAGGCCGCTAAGATCTTGTCTTGGATCAGTTTCTGTAAAATCTTGTTTACGAGCGTCTTCTAGAGCTTCAGAAAAAGGAATATTTTTTTCCATTCGTGTTGATATATAACCCAGTGTTCCTGAAAAGCACCCTACTATTTTCCTAATTTTATCATTTACCCCTCTCAATTCTTGGATAACTGGCACAGCATGAGCACCCGCCATAACAGAGCACCTATATCCATACCTATTAGGGTCTCTTGTCAATCTTTGGAAAATATCATAACTAGCCAAAGCAATTGGATTTTTGTTTGCAGTTACAATGCCATAAGGGGTTTGTTCAATTACGTGCAGATGAAATTCACTCATTGGCTCGTTAAGGGGAGTCACATCAACAAATACCAAATTGCTTGATTCATCTCTCAATCCAATTCGTGCAAAATTTAGAAGCTCAAAAAGAATTTTGTATTTTTCTGTTTGAGGTGTGATTTGGCGATTAACGAACGCCTCAGAATCTTGGCGGGATAAACCAAAAGCTGAATAAACTGTATGGGTTTTAGAAGCCAACCCGACTACCCTCGTTGGGTTAGGATGGAACTTTTGATTGGTATCTCCTTTCTCGTAGATTTGATTTACTAAAGTTTTACCTACTTTACCTGTGGCGCCGATAATGTAAACATCTTGTATCATGATATTAGAAATTGTATAAGGCTTATAAAGTTTATAATTTTGTAGTGGTAAAATAAATAAATTTAATTATGCTTTTCAATAAATGAATTATTTTGCACTTGCTGAATTTCCAAAATAGGCACTATAGATGGCTCTGACTGCATTTGCAACATTGTCAGGATGAAATCCTAAAGTAATATTTCGCTGGGAAGGCCCATGCACAATCATTTCTATATTTATATTCGCAGCAGCTAGTGCGCCTGAAACTTTAGCAGTTACTCCCGGAGTATCCTTCATTCCTTCACCAACTACACAAACAAGTCCTCTGTCATATTGAATGCTTATTTTATCTACTAGTCCTGCGTCTTCTATTTCCCTTGCAACTGCAGCAATCTTGCCCATATTTTCTCCTTTATTTTGTGGAACGATAAATGCAAGACTGTCATTATCGTCTGGGCTTCTTTCGATCGATAATCCATGACGTGCAAATATTTCTGTTACCCTGCTAGTGTAGCCAACTTCATTTTCTATTCCTATTTTTTCCAAATATACCACTGCAAAGTCCGTTCTATGTGCAACGGCTTCAACAGCATGGCCATTTGGCGTTTTTGTCGGTCCTATATAAGTGCCAGGATGAGAAGGGTTAAAAGTATTCCTTACATTTAACCGTATTCCTTTAGAAATAAGTGGTATTAAAGTATCCTGATGCAAAATATTTGCACCTGAAATAGCTAGCTCTCTTGCCTCTCTGTAAGTTAAATTGCCAATAGATTCTGGTTTTTCCACGACATTTGGATGTGCTCTTAATATTCCATTTTGATCGCTCCAGTTTTCGTAGAGTTCCGCATCAACAGCATATGAGGCATGGGCACCGGTAATATCAGACGCGCCTCTTCCTAAAATTGTAAATCTTCCTTGTGCGTCTACTCCATAAAATCCCGGCAATACTGCAATTTCGCCTCTCGATAAAGCAGCCTTTAATGCAGCTTCCATTTTTTTATAAGAATCGTGCAATAATTTAGCGCCTCCAAATTTTCCATCCGTGCGCATTCCTATATCCTCAGGATAATAAACCCGGGCATTTGCGCCTCTGCTTCTTAACGCAGCGGCCAATATTTCTGCATTAAATCTTTCGCCATATGGAATTACGCCATCAAGGTACATTTGAATACCATCAACCCGATTAGCCAGAGCCCGATGCATGGCATCAAAATGCAGTTTTAGAAAATTGTCTCCAAGATTAAAATGGCTTGCACTACGATTATATTCTTCCATTACATTTATTAATAAATCTTCAGGATTTCCATCATTGGAATATTGTTGGCTGCCTGCTTTGATCAGCTTGTCTGTAATCCCAGCCTGGGCAGAAACAACTACCACTTTTCTTCTTTCATCTGCAAGTATTATATTATCTACTACACGTTCCAATGTCTGCCCATCCTTTGCAGATGTTCCTCCAAACTTGCATACGATTGCCATTTTGATAAATTCCAGAATTTAATTCACTTATCCTCAAAATCGCTCATAGTATCTGTATAACTGCCTAAATCAATAAAAATCATTTTTTCAAAGTTTGAGATAGTTAATGCAACCATAACCGAAAGGTATTTATATTTATTATATAAACATTATGTTAGATCGGAAGAGCACACGTCTGAACTC
>CAYIDG010000115.1:0-2858 GCA_964362055.1 uncultured archaeon
TCATAGTTGCAACCAATAATTTTATCCATGGGAAACTTTTAGAAAAGCTGATGGTATGATAACAAAAGTTAAACTTTTCAATTGGCGTTCTCATCTCAGTTCGGAATTGGATTTTACGAAAGGCACTAACGCCCTGTTAGGCCATATAGGGAGTGGCAAGAGCAGCATACTGGATTCAATCTCTTTCGCGCTCTTCGGAACTTTCCCAGCATTGCAGTCGAAGAAATTGAAGTTGGATGAGGTAATAATGAACAGACCTTCAGAGAAAAGCAGGGCAGAGGTTGAGGTTGCTTTCCAAGTGGACAATGCACAGTATTCTGTCAAAAGGATTATAGAAAGGGGGAAGGGCACCACATATTCGGAGTTAAGGGAAGCTGGGAAGCTGCTGGAAGCCCCAAGCACGCAAAGGGTGAATGAACTTGTTGAAAAGGCGCTTAAGGTCAATTACGAGTTGTTTAACAAGGCGATTTACTCAGAGCAAAACTCATTGGACTATTTTTTGACGATACCGAAAGGGCAGAGGATGAAAAGGATTGATGAGCTGCTGATGATTTCCAAATTCGAGAAGGCCAGGGCCAATTCCACTTCTTTGGCCAATAAACTTCTGGAAAGGAAGCTAGCGAAACAAAATGTAATTAGCCAAGCTGATGTGGAGAGCATTGAAAAATCCGAGGGGGAAATGAGGCTTTCTATAAACAAAATTGCCCTGGACAAGGAAATCTTTGGAAAGAAGTTGGAATCAACGATTCAAGAAAAGAATAGGATTGAGAAGGAGTTTGCCGAATTAAAAGATGTTGTAGAAGATTTGCAGGTTTTAAGGAATGAAGAGGCGTCCTTAAGCAGCGTTGTCCAGGAGGTTTCAACATCTGTAAGCTCATTGGAAAAAAGCGTCAAAATTGGGGATTCCGAGTCGATTGAAAAGGAATTGAAGAATTTGAATAGGGTGGTGCAGGAATTTGAGGAACTGCTTTACGACAAGCAGAGGCAGCATTCGAAATTACAGGAACAATACTCTAAAGCGAAGGCTGAAGTTGAGTTGATAAAGAAAGAGAAGATAGAAAAGCTGCGAATCGAGATAGAAAACCAGTTGAGTATAAAGAAAGATTTTGACGAATTAAAAAAAATTATCGGCAGCGATATCGAAAAGAGCCTTGACGAGAAGAGGCTGGAATTGGAAAAGTACGTTGGCGAGGCAGAGGCGCTGAAGATGAAAATAAAGGAGGGGCAGGACGTGCTCGAGCAATTATCGTCCTTAGGTGCGAAGTGCCCCATATGCGAACACAGGCTGACCCAAGAGAAGAAAATAATTTTAACCAAGCAGAAAAAAATGCAGATGGAAAACCTTATGGATTCATTGACTAAGGCTGTAAAGAAACGGGAGAGGTCTTCTAAAGAGCTGAGGGAACTTGAAGAGGCTGGGAGGAATGTTAGCGTGCTGATGGTTCAAATAAGAAACCTTGATGAATTGAAAAAGGATCTTGAGAGCTATAGCAACATTTTAGTTGTCCAATCTGAATCGTATATAAAACTAGGCAAAGAGCTGAAGCAGCTTGAGGTGGAAACCAGAGAAGTGCAAAAAAAATTCAATGAAATGATAAGGAGGAGGCAGGAGGCTGAGGTTTTATTTGCGAAGTCCAAGGAACTGCTTGAGAAGGGCAGGAGATTGGACATGCTGGTGGGTAAAAGAAATGTCCTCGCATACAAAATTAAAGAGCTTGAAAGCAGGCTAAAAGGCAGGGATATAGAAAACTTGGAAAAGGAATTCAGATTACTGACTGCTGATGAGAGGGAATTGAAAACAAAAATTGAAACCATCAGTGACTTGCTTGCTGAGAGGGAAGGTAGACTTAATGAATTTCAAAAGACTTTGTCGGTAATAAACAGGGAAAGATACGAAATACAGAAACTTGACAAACTGGTTAAGGATCTTCAAATCTTTGGCAAAGCGCTGGAGCAAACACAGATAGAACTGAGAAGGGAATTTGTGACGGCGGTGAATTACACGATGAACAGCATATGGCAGACTTTGTATCCTTATCAGGATTTTTCTGGCATCAGGCTTTCTGTAGAAGAGGGCGATTACATACTGCAACTGCAGACGAGGCTTGGTGATTGGATGAATGTCGAGGGTGTGGCGTCTGGGGGAGAGAGAAGCATAGCGGCCTTGACACTGAGGATAGCATTCGGATTGGTGCTGGCTCCGCAGTTAAGGATGCTTATTCTAGACGAGCCTACACCCAATCTGGATGCGAAAAGCATCGATGTGTTGGCATTTACCTTGAAAGAGAGGATACATGACTTCATAAACCAATGCTTCCTAGTCACACACACGCCTGAATTGGAGAACGCGGTTAACGGGATTGCATACAGACTGGAAAGGGACAAGTCGATAGACAGCCCGACAAAAGTTATTCAATTAAATTGACAATAATTTATGTATGCCAAAATCGTCTGGTAAACTATTTTCAATAATCATTCTAATAATAATTGCCATTGGCAGCTATTCACTTTATTTGCTCTACACGGAAAACCAGAAGCAATCTTCAACCATCTCATCATTGACACAGCAAATAGCAGACAAATCTAAAACTATCGAAGGGCTTAGCATAGATTTGGAAAACTCGAATACCGAACTGGATAATTTGAAAACAGAAATGAAATCAAAGGAATTGACGATAGCAGATTTAAGCAGCCGCTTGGGCATAACCGAAAGTGAACTGCAAGAATTGACGCCTATAATAAAAGATTACTTTGTGGTTGGTGTCAGAGGTAAGGAGGGTGTATTGATACCTTTGGAAACTAAAATGACCAAGGGAACTGGAATAGTGTCTGTAAACATCAAGAATGTCGACTTGCAG
>CAYIDG010000116.1:0-2840 GCA_964362055.1 uncultured archaeon
CCGATGATACCATCCAGTGGTATTTCTCGTCTGCATCCCTGAACAGAGAGAATGAGCGCTTTGATGCAGTAGACCATTTGGATGCTATTGTTTCATTGGCTGTGATTGTTGTCCTTGCAGGTTTTACCCATGCTTCGATTGTCATCCTGTTCCTTGGATTGAGGATGGAACTGTTGCCTGCATTGACATAACTACCATTGCCACTGAGGTATAATGCTCCACCATGCCTTCCATTAGGATTTAGTCCGTCTATCGATATGTTTGGCCTGTATAGTACGCCGTCGTTGGTCTGGTTGCTGTAGTCCCTGTAGTTGGAATCGAATGGCCAGTATCCGATTAATTCAGAATTATTGATAGCAATGACTGGCAGATTAGTGATTAATCCTGTGTTGTTGATTTGTCCTATTACTTCTAATGTACTTGCTGGTGTTGATGTGCCTATACCAACTAATATTGACGAGGAGTTGTATAGTTTGTTGTTGTCCATAGTCCATCCAGTGATTACAGCCGCCCAGCTTAATGTGCCAGCTCCGTTTGTTGTTAATAATTGGTTATTGCTTCCGTCTGCTGAGGGCCATATGTATCTTATGCTGTTGAATACTGTTGAACCTGTGACGCTCAATGCAGTAGCGTTAACCCATTGCGTTGCGTTCAGGTATGTAGCATTAACCCATGTGCCGTTTATCCCACCGATGACATTCAGTTTGTAATTTCCTATTGCAGTAGTCCCTATGCCAACCCCATCATTGATAGAATCCACATGAAGGACATTTGTATCAACCGTGAGGTTGTTGGAAAATACAGCAGTGCCTGCGGTGATGTTGGGCAGGCTTAATTCTATCCTTGGCTTTCCGTCTGCTGTGGAGTTCCATGGCACAAAATCTGTCCCGTTGTAGACGTAATTAAGTGTGACATTTGACTTTGCCAATGCCAGAGACGAGAATAAAATAAGTGTGATTAATGCTGGGAATAGAATTAACAGTGAACTTATTCTGGATGGCTGCGAACTGTTTGCAGACACAAACACTTCCTTGATTTCATTGTCCATCATAATCATCTCACTCCTGAAAGGTAGATGGCCTTGATTTCGTCGGATGACAGGGCTCTGTGATACATGCGGACCTCGTCTATTCTGCCGTCGAAGGGGGAAGCACCAGACCCAGCATTTCCTATTTGGGGGGTGGCGGTTGGAGTAAATGAAGCAGTACCGCTTGTAGTCGCAGCGCTGTCCTTTACACCATTTATATAAGCCGTCATGTTGCCGGTGGCTGAATAAACGCCTGCTACATGATACCAAACACCATTACTTAGCTTGGTGTTTGAGTACAGTACATATATGTTTGTGCTTGTGCCTGTTCTCCTTGTGAAATCTATACCCCCGCCGGCATTGTTTCCAATGCCAAATATAAACTGTCCTTCTGAATTCTCACTGCCGATCTCAGCAAGTATTTCATCATTGCTATTTATCGTGTCATCGGAGTTTATCCAGGTCATGACAGTAAAGTCCCCTGTAGTGACAATAGTCTTAGCGAGCTGGATGTAATCATTAGTGCCATCAAAATCCAAACAACTACCAACCTTACAAGACCTAGTCCAAGTGGCATTGCTAGCCGCATTGGTCATCGTCCCGTCATTCTCATAAGCCGTCCAGTCCTGGGGAGTGGTCCCGGAGCCGTCATCAAGCGGCATCCACAGCACAGCATCCTCGCTCGGGCCCAGCCACTTGTTCTCAAGTATGCCGTAGGTTATGACGCCCTCTGCCGTTGTTGCCAGCACCTCCCTGTCCTTGGAGTTGACTATCTTGAAGGTGTCTGATTTTATTACACCGTGCCTTTGTATGCCGTCCAGATAATGACGTCTTATTTCTGCAGCTGACAAGGTTTTGTTCCAGATTGCCACCTCGTCTATTGTTCCGTTCATGAACCAATTATTATCTGTTGCCTTGCCAATCCACAGGTCAGGCCCTGATCCTTGTTTGGTTCCACTAAATGCAGTATCTCTTCCTATCTCTATTCCATCCAAGTATGCAATCAAAGCAACGTCGTTATACCATACCATTGCAACATGATGCCATTCCCCACCAATTATTGTTGGACCTTCGCTGGCTACGGTTGCGTATGTTCCTCCTACAGTGGTCAATATAATTATACTAAGCTTGTCGTCTGTGCTGTCTACTTTCATGTGCCAATCATCACTGCCTGCTTCCCCGCCGTTGTCCTTTGCTATAATGGGGTGTTTGACCCCTGTTGTGGATCTTTTGAACCATGCCTCAGCCGTAAAACTGGTTGATGTATCAGGAAGGTTACCATTGTCAGGAACAATAAGATAATCATTAATCCCGTCAAACAGCAATCCACCTCCGAATTTACCAGTAGTCCAGCCGCTTGTGCTGTTTCCTGCGGTGTTCATAGTTGTTAGAGTTGCATTATAACCCTTGGTGCTCCTGTCAAATGCTGTTGTTCCATTACCTTCTTCAAAAGGCCAATAACTTATCAATTTAGAATCATCATACACATAATCCCCTGACAGGCGGATGTTGTCGGGATATACCTCATTTGCCTTCAGGTCGTCCACTGCCAGTCGCGGGAAGCCGTTCATGTACAAATTCTTTATTTCTTCTGACGATAGAGCTCTGTCGAAGATTGCAAACTCATCAATTTTACCATTCCAGTGATCAATATTGTAATTATCACCAATCCTAAATTCTGATGCGATGCCAGTATTGAAACCGGTAGTAGGAACCGAGTTGCGAGAAACTCCATTTTCGTATATGTACAGAGTAAGGCCAGACTTCACCAAAGCGATATGGGTCCATTTATTGGTAGTTAACCTAACACCCG
>CAYIDG010000117.1:0-1653 GCA_964362055.1 uncultured archaeon
AGTTTCCTTGGTTATGCCATGAACCATCTCTCCAGGCATTATCTGGAAGTACCTGCCGTCCTTTACCTTGACAACCTTGGTGATTCTCTTATGGTCTACATCATCTTTTACATGGAATGTGCCGTGTATCTTCCTGAAGACCCTAAAAGTATTTCCCAAATGCAAATCAATTGAGCCGGCACCGACTTGCGATTCCTTGAAGGGCTTTATTTTTATCTTGCCTTTTTTTATCAGTTTCAGAATTTCATCCCTAGCCAAGATTACCATAATTATATTTTAGTAATCTAGTATATTTGTTAGGTAATATGAGGGTTGTGATATCAATAGGTGGTTCGCTTCTCACCAAAGAACTTACATATGAGCATTTTTCGAACTATGCAAATGTAATAAAGCAATTGGCTAAAAGACACAAAATTGCTGTAATTTGTGGTGGTGGGAGACTGGCAAGAGAATTTCGGGATATAGCGAAAAGTGCTAGTAGGGAGGAACGGGATTTTATAGGCATCATGGCAACCCATATGAATGCAGCTGCGTTGGCTTCTGTGATTGGAAAAGATGCGCATTTAATAAAATGGAAACCATTAAAAGAAACATTAAAAGAACTAAAGAAAGTATTTAGTAAAAAAATAGTTGTTGGCGGTGGGTATGATGTCGGCACTTCTACTGATTATGATGCTGCTATATTCGCCAAAGTTGTCAAAGCTGATTTAGTTATTAATGCTACGAATGTTGATGGTGTCTATTCAGAGGATCCAAAGAAAAATCCAAATGCAAAGAAGTTTGATGTTCTTACTTACCAAGAGTTTGTAAAAATTATAGGCAAATTAAAGCAGATACCGGGTGAGTATAGGCTGTTTGATTTACAGGGTGCTAAGTTGCTGAGGGAGATTAAAGCGAAATTAATTGTTATAGATGGTAGTAATCCTGAAGAAATTGTTAATGCAGCAGAAGGAAACCATAATGGGACTGTTGTTGTTTGACTATGGCTTGCTTTGTAGCGTGTTATAATGTCATACGTATGACATCATCTAAAATTTAAATTAGCTGCAATTAACTATCATTAGTATGCCTCGATAGCTCAGCTGGTAGAGCACATCCTCGGTAAGGATGGGGTCATGGGTTCAAGTCCCATTCGAGGCTTATATTAAATGTGTCTGCAGTACACCCAAACGTTCGGAAAGTTTTTGTACATATGGGTTTACTCCTGATGAATCAGGAACATCTAAATGGCCTACAAATCCATTAGGTTGTCTATATAGCTCAACTTTTGCTCTTGATGGTTCATCATAAGGATGTCCAACTATAATAAAGTGACGACATCCATCATCTGACGAAGCTACGCTAGCATCCAAACCTGCAGCAAAGGATCTTAGAAAATCTAATTCAGATATGTTATGTATGGGTGTTCTAGAATCTTCCTCATACCCCCACATGGGGATTTTCACTGGTATTTTGCGCCTTCGAATTCCGTTAAGCTCATATTGGCTTACACCATGATGATACATCGATAACATTTTGTTAAGTGCATGAATAAATTTTATATGCACATATCAATGGCAAAAGGTCTCAAATCAACATAAATACAGCGATTTATTTGGCAACATTCTGATTTTCCATCAGGGCGTCTATGGTCCTGGCCATCACATCAGGGGA
>CAYIDG010000117.1:1663-2787 GCA_964362055.1 uncultured archaeon
CATGGTCTGCAATCCGTATTTAGGCGCATACTCCTGTAACAATTTCTTTAATTTATCGTATGTTATTACCGAAATTACCATTTGCGTGGTTTTGTTGGTCGCTTCAACTTCCGCTGCCATAATTCTTCAATTTATATAAAAAATCTATGAATAAGTAGTTATCGATAAGCAACGCCGATAATTGCATTAAATTACCAAGTAAACATCCTTGCCTTCTATTTTAACTTGATACGATGGTTCGTCATTTATAGTCTCTCCGGTAAATGGTTTTTCCACATTCTTCCCAGTTTTCAAGTCAAAGTGAGCATAATGGCAGGGGCATACGACTATATCATTTTGAAGCATACCGTCTGATAAGGAGCATTCTTCATGCGTGCAGACATCGCCGATTGCGTATATTTTGCCGTTGACATTTGCAACTAGAATTTCCTTGCCTTTGACTTCCACTTTTTTTGCTGTTCCTTCTGGAAAGTTTGATAATACACCGATTTTCATCCCTGCCATATTAGAAATTCATATAAAATAGTATAAATATGGTTGGTGCGATAAGCAACGCCGATAATATTCCAAATATAAATTGACAATTAGAACGGCAGTTACTGCGTAAATTAATGCCTGTCTATAGAATTTCTGTGATGGTTTGAATCGTCCTGATCACTTCTAGTTCTGCGATTACTCAAATAAATCGTTAATTTTGAAACTGCATATAACGATGCATATGATAATAACAATGCAGAAAATCCTGCAACCTTATTGCCTGTTGAAATACCTGTTACAAGACCTACTGCTAAAGGACCAGCAATTCTGTAGTTCATATACACTTCCTCTGACGATAATCATTTATAGCTTCTTAAAGTCTCTTTCAATACCTCCCTTTCTGTCTCAGCAACAGTTTTTCTTATTTTATCCACGGCATCTATGTTTGCCGACACGCTTCTGATGCCAGCTCTAACCAGCTGCCTGACCATCTCAGGATTACTTCCAGCCTCCCCGCATATGGAACTTTCTATGTCATAATTATTGCAGGTTTTTATCACATCTCTAATCAACTTCATGACTGCAGGATGGAACTCCGAATATAAGTTGGAAATTTTTGCATTGTTCCTATCAACCTCCAAAACACC
>CAYIDG010000118.1:0-2762 GCA_964362055.1 uncultured archaeon
CAAAGAAACAACTGAAAGGGGCGGCAAAGTTTTGATTCCCACTCTTGGAGTAGGCAGGGCCCAGGAAGTAATGCTGGCAATTGAGGCAATGGCAAGGGAAGGCAGAATGCCAAAAGTGCCAGTATATATAGATGGAATGGTCTGGGATGTCACTGCAATCCACACAGCCTATCCTGAATACCTGAATAATTCTGTCAGAAAAATGATATTTCACAAAGACCAAAATCCGTTCCTTCACGAGATTTTCAAAAGAGTAGGCTCTCAGGAGGAAAGAAAGCAGGTTATTGAGGATACAGGTCCTTGCGTTATACTGGCAACTTCCGGAATGCTTACAGGGGGCCCTTCGGTGGAATATCTAAAGCATCTTTGCGACAACCCAAAAAATTCTATTGGCTTTGTAAATTATCAGGGTGAAGGCTCCCTTGGAAGAAGGATGCAGCAGGGCGAGCGTGAATTCACTTTCTCTGACGGCGGCAAGCCGGAAATGCTGCAGATCAAGATGCATGTCCATACAGTTGACGGCTTTTCAGGGCACTCCTCAAGAAACCAGCTGATGAACTTTGTCGCGAAGTGCGAGCCAAGGCCCAAGAAGGTAATCATAAACCACGGTGAAAACTCAAGATGCCTGGATTTAGCAAGCTCAATACACAAGCAGTTCAGGATAGAGACAGTTGCTCCCAGGAATCTAGAGGCTGTTAGGGTGAAATAAGCTTTTACTACTTTTTAGGGATAGATTTTTAAATCCAGTTTTAATACCTAATTCTTATGGGGCACACAAGGGCACGAAGAATTGATAAGATTGCTTTTTCTCAGGTGGTATATGGATAAGTTAGCGGAAACAGTTTTAAATCAAGCAGTTGCGGTAAGAGCTTTTGGGGTTCCATATAATGAAGTTCTCGATAGATTTGATATTAATCCAAATGCGTTCCATAGATATGTGGCGCGTGCAGAATTCGCAAAACAAGGAAATTCTCCGTTTTTTTGGTATGATGCCAGGAAACTCCCTGAATTCAAAGGCGGAAAAACTCAAAGTAAAAGGCTTGAGGAGATTCTTAGCGACCGCGAAAAACGAAATGAACTCTTCATAATGGAGGAACATCAACTTAGGGAAGAGTATAACCAATCATTGAGTGGCAAGCGCAAAAGAATGAGTTCTGGAATTTTCAATCATATAAACAACGCCCAGTACATTGCTTTTTATGGTGTATTATCAGCTATGCCAGGGACTTCTGTATTCCTAGATGGAGATTTCACAAGAAAACACAGAGACTCGCTTGTCGAAAAACTTCTTGAGCATCTTCCTGAAGTTCATTCCAGGTTTTTCAAAGATAGAAATTTAAGGGGATTGATGACATATCAATCATTTGAGGGTGCATCAGGACAAGATAAACTATGGAATTTGATTGATGGCTACTACATGCGAAAAACAGGCGATAAAAGCCTATTTGATCAAAATCAGAAGTCGCACCTTCCAGGTGTAAGGGAAACTGGATGGGGTCGTGAATTTGTTTGGCAAGACCCTGATATGATGGCTGCAAGAGTTTATCAAATATTGACAACCAAAACTCCTAAAGGGATACGCGAGAAATTAGAATCATTGGATAGGAAAACTGTCATTGCTGGTCTGGATGAGCTAGCCGAGTCAGTAGGGGATATGGCAAAATACTTTAAGAGCTTAGGATTGGCTGGTGCATTAAAAGCGGGCTTTAATGGTGAAGATAAATATTCCTATAAGGGAATTCTTAAAGCATTCTCTTATCATTATCAGAAATTATCAGGAAATATATATAGCTTATTTGATCCAATAAATACTATTTTTTCTCCTTTAATCGATCTGCCAAAGGCTTTAGCTAATCATGCATATGCAGATAATTTTATTTATGAAAGACTAATTCGTAAGAATGCAAACATTAAAGCACTTGGTAGCCTATCTATGTCCGAAGTTGTGAAGGGGATGGCAAGACTACCTTCTAAGTTATCAAGGCATCTTGAAAGCCAGGGATTTAAAACGATTGTAAGACATACTTATCTAAGAGATTTACCGTTGCCGCAAGCAGTTCTTACAGGCTGCGCCAACCATTTAAGGAGAGTTACTAATGACGACATAAGACTCTTGGACGAATCTAGACCATATCACGTCAAATTTTCTTATAAGGGTAGTCCAATCTATATAACTAATACCAACTAACTGGAATAACAAATTTTATATAATTAATTCTAAAACTTAATGTAATGGACGACCAAACCAAGCAAGACTACATCAAGGCAGGCAAAATTTCCGCAGAAGCTTTGGAATACGGCAAGTCTTTGATTAAAAAAGGCAATTCTATCTTTGATGCAACGGAGAAAATAGAAAATAAAATTGTTGAATTGGGCGGAAAGCCGGCTTTTCCAGTCCAGTTTGCATTGAACGAAGTTGCTGCGCATTTCTGCGTTACAGAAGAAGACAAGGATTTAGTTTTTGACGAGCAGGTTGTAAGCCTTGACTTGGGAGTGCATGTCAACGGAGCAATAGGCGACAATGCCTACACGATTGATTTGTCCGGAAAATATTCTGATCTGGTGAAAGCAGCGCAGAAAGCCTTGGATGAAGCGCTAAAGATTGCTGTTGTTGGAACAGAATTAAAGGAAATTGGTAAAGCCATAAATGACGCGATAAAAAGCTACGGATACAATCCTGTAAGAAATTTATCCGGGCACGGCATTGACCTGTACAACATACACTCAAAGCCGACAATACCCAATATAGACAACGGAGACAA
>CAYIDG010000119.1:0-2733 GCA_964362055.1 uncultured archaeon
TGCTTTACTCACAACATGCTTTTGAGGTGCAATTAATGGAACTTGCAATCGAGCCATACTTTACCCTTCTAAAACAGCATAAATTTAATAACAATCAAAGAAGATATCACTTACAAATGGTAACAAAATCGAAAAGTTTATATATAAGGTATGCTTTACCATTGTAAAGCACATTTGAAAACAAAAAATTAATAAAATAAACTAAAACAAAATTTATTGGAGGAAAAATAAAATGGCATTCGAATCATTAGACTTAATATTGGATCATGTAGGGCCAAGACTTAACGGGCAATTTGTGCCAGATGAATTAAAAGATGCATATAGACTGATGCGTGAAGCAACAGAAATTGTTGTTGGACAAGAATATAACGCAACGGAAAATACACTAATAGGAACTTTCCTTAAAAGAACTATAATGGGTATACCCTCTATCAAGAGGTACACACTTGATGATCAAATAGATAAATTTACTCAAGCACAAGCAAAATTATCAGAAGCAGAAAAAGCAAGAATTACATTTCAATTTAGTCCACAAGCGAAAGCATTCGAAGCACAAACTGACTTCAACTTTGTTTCGCAAGTATTAAAATTATATGCAGGCACGGAAATTAGTATTAGAAGGAAAGACCCCGCAGGGGTTCTTAATGGATTAAACGGATTAATTGATCTTGTAGGAAGTAGGAGTCCTAACACTCCATTAATTGATTATTTAAAAGCACAAAAAGCAGAGTTCTATATTGGGATAGGACTTCCCGATGAAGCTCAGCGCATAGCAAAAGAAGAAATGAGGCCTGATGCTGCTTATGGTTTAACTGGGCGTCTTAATGCAATGGTCAGTCGTGCGGTTGGAGAACCAGAGGCTGAAGGAATGAAGAGCATTGCAGGCGCTTATATGGCCAATCCAAATGATCCGGATGTTATAAAGGAATTGCAGGAGCAGTTAAGAGTTTCGTCTCTTACAGAGCCTTCTAGCAATTATCGTTTAGATGCAACTATTCCAAAAGGCGCAGTAGAAATGTACCAGAGTGGAATGCTGCGACTTCAAAGAAATCCAATGATGGCTGCCAGAGCTTTAGAGTCTGCTAAGGATTTACTGGGATATACTGATGGAACAGGCGCAATAACAGGCAAATTTACTGGCGAACCGGTAACTAATAAAGTAGCAAGAGCATTAGCCGCAAGGATAGAAATCGGATTAGGAATGGCTGAACAGTACATAAGTGGTGTTGATGCAGCATTGGAACATGGGTTTGCAGCTTATGAAATAATGCCCATACCCCAAGGAGTTCAATTCCTTGATGAAATGCTGGGAAATAAGCTTGAAAGTCTTGAGCAACAAACTAATAATAGGCTAAGAAAAGATCCGTTACGGCCAGACCAATACTTTGGACCTGAAAGGCGTGGATTATTGCAGTTAGAGTCGGGTTATCAAGCACCTAATCAATATCAATTACCAGCTCCCAAAGGCCCTCCGAGAAATGAGGGAGGAGCAATAATAATGCCACAAGGAACACCGCCAGCAAACAGTGGTAATGGTCCTGCAGTATGATGTTAAAAGGCATCAATTATTTTGACTTACTTTTAATTTTTTGACTTTTTATTTGTTTATTCTATTTATTTCTTAAGATGGTTATTAATACGCAGGAGCCGGTGTATGCGCATCTGTGGCAACTGCAGCATTTAAAACATCTATTAAAAATTGATCGTATTGTTCCATCCTTCTCCCAATCTTTAATATGTTCTCATCAACCTTTATGACATAATTAAGTTTCGTAATAGCTTCCTGGACCCTGGCTTCAGCATCTACAAATACTTTTTTCGTAAAAGTATTAAATGTACTGCTCGGAAATCTTGGCTCTGGCTTGTTTAGCTCGTCCAAAGCCTCATTTAACTTTTGCTCAATGTGTCCTATCACCGTTCTTTTGTCATTATGCCTTGATACGATATGAGCATTTAAATAATTCAATGCATTTGCTGCAGCAATATCTCTATGTGCAACACCCGGCTTTACAAGATCATAAACAGGAAGATGCCTTGGATGCCCTATATGACTCTGTAACAAAGCTTGTAATCTTGTTGCGCTATGGCCAGCAGCGCCAGCAACGTGCTGATGAATAAAATCCAAAACTTCCCTATTTTTCTGCAATATCTCATTCACTTTTCTGTATCTTTCATGGTTGTGGTTCATTAAATCAATTATTTCCTGGATCTTTGGAATGATTAATGATTTTCTTCTTCTGTATTCTCCAAGGCCAATCCCTCCTAAAGGCAATTTTGATTTTAAATATTGGTTAATAAATTCTTTAATCAGCTCAAGCTGGCGTTTTATTTTAGTGTCAGTGTTAAGGTTTCCGGTATCTTCATTGATTATTTGTTGCACAAACTCCCGCTCTCTTTTTGTAGCTCCTAAAGCTTTATTTGCTTCTGTCCTTTCTTTTCTTTCTTCTGCCTCTTCCCTTTCTCTTTCCCTTTCCTCTCTTCTTTCTTCCGGCGTCCTAGGTTCCCCTCTCCCGCCACCAGGCCACAAGCCTTTCCATCTGCCGCCTTCTTCTCCGCCGCCTCCTCCGCTACCTTTAAAGAATTGAGTCGCAGCCATCGGTAGTGCTATAATAAACAAGAGTGTTAGCACTCCTAATAGCAAACTTCCCCATTTATCTGCCTGCAGAGTGCTAACCAACTGCGGAAAGAACATATTAAACGCAACCCAGATGACTATAATAGAAATCCATATGC
>CAYIDG010000120.1:0-2707 GCA_964362055.1 uncultured archaeon
ATGCGGCTAGCAATGCCACTTGGACTAGGTCTTGTAAGGTTGGTAGTTGTTTGGACTTTGACGGCACTAATGATTACATGAGGATAGAAGACAGCGACACTCTCTCTTTTGGTGATGGCTCAAGCGACAAACCTTTCACTGTCATGGCGTGGATAAGGCCTGATTCTGCCGCAACCATGCACATCATAACCAAGGCTTCGGCCGATGCAAGCGCCCGTGAATGGAGGTTTTACCTGAATGGCGATAGACTTACTCTTGCGTTTTGGGATGAGAGTTCTAACGGCAATCCCGACGCCAGCTCCTATGTAGGTTCGGTTTCTGCAAACACGTGGCAGCATGTGGCGGCGACATATAACGGGAGAGGCGGCTCTACAGCTACTCGCGGCGTGAAATTCTATGTAAATGGCGTAATCAATGAAAGCTCCACAGTTATTGCTGACGCGCATTATGTTGCCATGGAGAATCTAGCCCAGCCCGTTGTCATAGGAGCCAGGGTGGTCGGAGCCGTAGAACAGCTGTTTGACGGCACCATCGACGAGGTACGTCTATACAACAGGGAATTGTCAGCAGATGAAATCAAGGCAATCCACCTGTCGGGAGTGAGATGATTATGGAAAACGATATCGAAATGGGGGAAGTGTTTGTGTCTGCAAACAGTTCGCAGGATACCAGCAGGAGCGAGATGAAAATGCAAGCCGGTTTGGATGATCAGAATCCAAGCAGTTTCACCACATCTTCGGTAGTCAATATCTTAACCTTATCCTGCTTTTTGAATGCTTCTTCATCAGACCAGATTGGGCAATTGAATGCCAGCGCCAGTGCAAAATATGCGTCATCCTTCGTGTCTTCACCATGCGGGGATATCTCAGCCGCCTCCATCAAAAACCTTCCATACTTCTCTTCCGGAAACGAGTCAATTTTCCTTTCAATCAGAGAAAACAAAAACAAGAATTCAGATTCATCAATTTTAGCATACCTCATTATCCGTTCCCTGATATCCAACAATTCAGTGAATGCAAATTTCGGAGATATTAATCTAGAACCCCTTAATGGCAATACCTCAATCAACCCTCTTCTGGCAGAATCCTTTTTAAAAAATGAAAACAGTATGCTGGCATCTACAACAAGTATGTCCGGGAGCATTTGCTATCCTTTGCTTTTAATTTCCCTAGCCCATTCCAACGCCATCTCGTCAGTTATCTCAGATTTCTTCAGTATGTCATCTGCAAGCTTGAACATAAGTCTTTCCGATAATCTTTCTTTCAATGCCTTGCTCAACAGCAATTTTATCTCTTCAGAGCCAAGGCTCTTCACCCCCGGTTCAAGCTCTTCTGGTATTTCCAATTCCACTTTCATCCCAATCACTAAAGGTATCTTGCATCGCGGAAAGTTAAATAGTTTTGCATTATCAGCCGAGATTAAAGGACTGCCGGGAGCGGGATGATATGACAGGCAATAAAACAATAATTGGAACAAGAGCACTGTTAATTTTCCTGCCAGCACTAATCACATTAATCTTGCTCCCGCCCTCAATTCTGGCGGCAACAAACGTCACAGTCAACTACGTCTACAACGGGACCGACTGGATAGAATGGAATTCAACATCAGACGGCAAGCCGAGATTGGATTTAAATCTCCTGAACGTCACAGCAGGCAGGGCATACTTCACAAATAATCTCACGGTGGATACGAATGTCCTGTTTGCAGATTCTGCCAATAATGTTGTAACCATAGGGGCATTGACGGCAGGAAATTACAAACTGAATGTCATCGGCGGGATAAATGGCACATGGGTTAATGCTACATATTTGAATGCAACGCAATGGGTTAACGCTACTGCATTGAGCGTCACAGGTTCAACAGTGTTCAATAACATAAGGTATACATGGCCTTCTGCTGATGGTAGTTCTAACCAATTATTAACAACAAACGGAGCAGGGACATTAAGCTGGGCTGCTGTAAACTCAGGCTGGACTCTTGACAACAACAGGCTCTACAACTCCTCGTCAATACTGGTTGGTATAGGCACATCAACACCAGCCAGCACATTAGAAGTAATAGGGCAAATAAACAACACAGGGTTAATCACCAACCTCCCGGTGATAGCAATAAACAACACTGAACTTGTAGGCTACTGGCCATTCGATTCCAACTACAGGGACTACAGCAACCAGACCAACGACGGCGTACTATACAGGCCAAACATATCGATAGACGGACTAAATCCTAATGGAAGGCATGGTGGAGCATTGTACCTCAGCGGAAACGGCTCTTATGTCAATGCAGGCAACAGCTCCATCCTCAACCCAAGGAGCAGGATGACGATAGAGGCATGGGTTAAGCCTGCACTCGGCAGCATTGCATCAAACGAAACCATAGCATCCAAATGGGCTACAGCATCAAAGCGCTCGTTCTCTCTGTTCAGAAACGCAGACGAGCAGTATCATTGGATGGTGTCGTCGGACGGAACAGCATTCGACGGGACAGTCACATCATCAGCATATGCAGACACCAACTGGCATCATGTGGCAGCAACTTTAGACTCAACTGGATTAAGACTATACATAGACGGCACATTCGTAGGCTCGGACGCATCCCCAGCATCAATCTTCACATCGGAAAACACTGCCCTGAGGATAGGCTCCCAGGAAGACAAGAACAACTTCTGGAACGGGACAATAGATGAATTGAGAATCTACAACAGAAG
>CAYIDG010000121.1:0-2687 GCA_964362055.1 uncultured archaeon
AAGATATAGATTCCCTCTTGGGTCTTACCCCGCAGCTTGCTGCGACAACAACTTTAAGAGTTCCTCTTCTCACGTAAGGGAATGAATGTCAGAAAGGCTTGCCATTGCTCTTACAGGATTAGGTATCACATGGTTTTTGTTCTTAAGTATAGGAAGAATCTGATATAGCCCTTTCTGATAATTAGCGCATATAATCTTTCATAAAAAAGAACTGAATCAGATCCTCTTTCTGAGCTATCTTTCTCATTTTCGTATCAACAATTTTTCTAAGCTCTTTTTTGTTATGGGCTTGGTGTGCAGCAAGCTCATAGGTCTTCAGATAGGACCAAACGTGCTCATCAGGATTTAACTCTGGGCTGTAAGAAGGAATATAAAATAAAGATATTCTTTTATTATTGCTCAGTGCGAAACTCTGAACTGCTTTAGAGATATGAATTGGAGCATTATCTGAGACAACTACAACTTTTCTATGAGGATGTTGAAGAGCGATTTTAGCCAAGAAATCAATATAAGTTTCTGAAGTCATTCTTCCCTTTTCAATTCTGAAAACCATTCTCCCTGCCGGGCTTATTGCTGAAGAAACACAAATTCCTCCTTTTTTTCCAGTAACTTTTATTACCGGCTTTTCTCCTTTTGGCGCCCATGTTGTTCGTAGATAGGGGATAAGTGAAACTCCTGCTTCATCCTGAAAATAAAGCATTGCCTGTTGTCGTCGGACAAGTGCCTCTATTTTTGGCCACTCTTCTTTAATCCATTTTTTAACTGCCTTTTCATCTTTTTCAAAAGCTTCCTTTTTAGGTTTTTGCGGAGTCAGATTTGCTTTTCTCAATAATTCCCAAACATTTGAAATAGAAAGAGATTTTGAAAATATCCTTTTAATGAGAATTTGAATTTGCTTGCAAGTCCATAACGAAGTCGCAAATCCAAATTCCTTTGCATCTCTTTTTACCCATTCAATAATTTCTAGCCGTTCTTCCGATGTAATTTTTGGTTGTTTTCCCTTTGCTTTTCTGCTTTTCAAAATTTCTTTTCCATTCCTTTCAACCTTTGTAAACCAGTGTGAAACACTTCCGGGATTCAGTCCAAAAGCCTCTGCAATTTTATTTACTCTCCATCCTTTCTCCCTTAATTCTAATGCTCTAAATCTATACTGTTCAAGCGTTTCTCGAGAAACACTTCTACCATCTTTTTTCATACATATAGAAACAAGCTATAGAATATAAACTTTATTGTGCTGTAGTGATATAATCATCAGAAAGAGCTATAAGATTTTCTCATATTTTCTAATTAAAGATTTTAGGACGAGCCGTTGAAAGAAACCCTGCGGAGTTTTAACCCGCAGATTGAATTTCAACCATTGGCGAGTCCATATCTTTTTCTATTGAATGATCATAAGAGCAGTGAGCTGGACTTAGCTCACTGCATATATCGATAGCTGTAGCTGGGTCTGGTTCTAATTAAACTTTACGGGAGGTTAAAAAAAAATGGAAAAAGAACTGATTCTTAGCAGTCATGCGGTAGGTGAGAGCAATTTTCATATACAGCTTACGCCAGCTTACCGACGAGATATCTTCAGAGATGAGTAAGTTGTCGAGTTAACGTTGGCCTTCATTCTTGAGAAACTGGTCGATCTCAAGGTGGCTATCGTAGCATACAACTATGGACCAGATCATTTGCATTTATTCGTTGCAAATGTCAGGGGTGTGAGTGAGATTGAACTGGTTAGGCAGATCAAGGGTTATAGCTCATACAAGATGAGAAAACACTTTAGCTACTTGTTCAGAAGCAAACTCTGGGGAAAAAAGTTCTGGAGTGAGGGACATTTCTATCGAAGCGTCGGTGCCGTGAATAAGGAGACGATGAAGCACTACATAGAAGATTGTCAAGATAAGCATTGGACGAGGGCTTCAGCCCCTAATCTTGTAGGCAGTCCACAGAAGAAACTTTTTGATTGTTGATGTTGCTCTGCCAGCCCTTAAGGGCTGGCTTAGCCTATAACGCCACGGGCTTTAGCCCGTGGTAGTTTACAAGTTCTCAAAGAACTTCGTGAACAGATATAGCGCAGAAACTAAATAATTGAGCAGGTTATTTAGTTTCCGCGAATATAGCATCGGTTTTTTTGCTCAATTATTTCTGTCCGATGCTATACTGAAGGAAAAATACCGACAGTTGTTCCTATGCATGCGGAGATTGATATTGGAACTCTGTTGGAGATTATTCGACAGACGAAATTAACAAGAGAAGATTTTCTGAAACTTCTTTAGCAAATGAATCATTAAGACATCTGTCTTAGACATGTTGAAACGGATGTTTTAAGAAGAATAAAACAAGCCATAAGCGAGAAAATGCATAGATTTTTTCTACTCGCTGTCAGTGAAGAAAGTACGAATAAGTTTATTAAGCTGTAAGCGATATGTTTTCGTGGCTATGCCTAATATCCCTGAACTGCAAGAACCGCTCCGCAAGGGCATTGAGTGCGTTGTTTTTACGTTTAATGACCCACTCAATTTGGATATATATCGGGGACCTGAACGTCGGGCTCAACCCGTAAATATAACGGGCGCGGAAATGACCGATTTCACATATAACGATTATATTCTTTTTCGGGCGCGGCTTGACGAAGTTGAATGGTCTCGAGGACTTTACAAAAAACGTGCGGAGCGCGGAGTCTTGCTTGGCGATGGCTT
>CAYIDG010000122.1:0-2675 GCA_964362055.1 uncultured archaeon
TCCAAATTCTTCAAAACATAATTTTCCCACTCATCATTCGGCTTGCCGTTGGCATAAAACTTCAAACTCTTATCGGCATCATTGCAATATTTATCGCCAGTATCCATTGTTAAACAGCCTTTGTCAAACTTTATACCTAACGAGTTTAGGAAAAATCCCATTGTAGCTCCAGTGGCATGAACATGGATTACGTCACCATTCCCCCCTTCCATATGAACTTTGGCATTCAAGTGAGGTTTTTGATATTTGCCTTGAGAAAAATCTATTGCATTACTATTGATATACATCTTCCAATCTTGGTGTATATGTGTGGAGCCTGCTGGGCCTATGCTACTTGATTCTGAGGAGGTTGTCAACGCCCAAATCAATGCATACCCTACGCCAACCACTACAAGAAGTACAATTACATAAGGTAGAACTTTTCCGAAACTTAATTTTGATTTTCTTGCAACTGCAACAGTTTCCTGTTTCAAATGTTTGTCATTTCTATGCTGGTTCATTGCATCTGAAGTATCAAACTTTTTCCTGCAGTCAGGGCATTCGACTTTTTCCATAATACTTCATTAAAAAGATAATTTAAATTCTTTCTAAGCGCCTTTAAGCACAGCATGCTTGGTTATTTCCAAGGAGCAAGCGCCATGTGTTTTGCAATAATTCTCGCATTTGTTGGCAAGTTCATCTGTAGAATACCCGAAACCGCATACGCCACATGCGTATATTTGCTTTCCCTTGTGACTAATTTTTTTGACCATAATCTCAACTTATTTTTCTAAGATAAATTATAGATATTTTAAACTTAAACTCGAATTTAATAATTAAAGGTTTCCATGGTTTCAAAACTTCCAACATCAGTATTTCTGTTGCTTTTAGTGCTTCCAATGACTGCTTATGCACATGCAGAAGAGAAGGAGTTTAGTATAGGCGAATACCTAACATCAGCCTCAGTAAATTATACCTTAGCATCATCTGTAATTATTTCGATTCTAGTCTTAATCTCAATCTTCTACGAACAGAAGACAGAGGCAGTGAAATGGGCTTTATTCATCCTAATCCTAATTCCAGTTGCCTTTACTACCGCGTATATTGCCGGCTCTACAATCTACCTTAATCTGATCTCTGAAACCAAGGGACCTGTACACTGGCACGCGGACTTCGAGATTTGGAACTGCGGAAAACAAGTTGATGTAATTGACCCGACGGATTTAGCCAATAGGGTTGGTTCGCCTGTCTTGCATGAGCATGGTGACAACAGAATACATATAGAAGGTGTAGTTACCAGAATAAGTGATTTTGATTTGCACAGCTTCTTTGAACAGATCGGTTTGTTAAGCGCTAATCGTGCAGTTGTCCGTACCCAACATGGGTTTGCTGAAATGAAAAATGGTGACTTGTGCAACGGAAAAGAAGGCGAACTGCAGGTTTTCCTTTACAGGGTAATTAATGCTGACGATACAAGGAAAACAGGATTTGTCTACGAGCAAGTAAAGCTGGAAGACTTTGAGGAGTATGTGATATCACCTTACTCGCTTGTCCCTCCTGGAGATTGCCTGATAATAGAATTTGATGTAGAGAAAAACGAAACTAAAAAAATATGTGAGACGCACGAGCTAGCTATTAAAAAGGGTGACATGAGGAGGGGTGGTTGAATGGCTGTAGAGGCGTACTTACCAACTTTAACTACAGTAGTAGCAACTGCAGCGATAGATTCCATCAACCCTTGTGCTATTGGCGTCTTGATACTGATGCTTTCTGTCCTGTTTGCCGCCAGGCGCTCTGCAAGAAGAATTTTGACTCTTGGCAGCGTTTACATATCGTCTGTATTTATCGTATACCTTTTGGCTGGTTTGGGGCTAACTTATTTCTTTGCTAGCCTGCCTTTGGTTCTCACAGAATACCTGTCAATTGTTGTTGGTATTTTTATTATAGGCGCCGGGCTGATTGAAATAAAGGATTTCTTCTGGTATGGCAGATGGATTTCCCTGAGTATACCTTACGCTCTTTCAAAAAAACTTGACGTCTACGCTTCTAGGACAACTGTCTTGGGCATTGCATTCCTGGGTGCGTTTGTATCAGCGGTAGAATTGCCCTGCACTGGAGCACCATATTTAGCAATTATAACACTCCTGTCACAGTACTTTGATTTCACAGCCTTCCTAATGCTAATTCTCTACAACATAATTTTTGTACTTCCGCTGATAATTATTCTATTGCTGGTAATATCAGGAAAGAAATTGCAGGAGATACAGAAATGGAAGCAGGCGAGCAGGCCGTATATGAGATTGTTCATAGGATTATTATTGGTTGCGATGGGATGGCTGCTGATGCTGATAGCGAACGGCACGATTAATTTTGGGTGATTAAATGCATGTTGTAAAAAGAAGGGGGCATAAAGAGAAATTCGATGAAAGGAAGCTTTACGGATCTGTGTATGCTGCATGTACAGTGGCTAACATGGGTGAAAATAGTTGTGAATCTGTGGCTGACTTTGTCACCAAGAAAGTTAAAGCGGAATTAAAAAGCAGGAAGGTTGTGGATTCTAAATCAATAGCAAGATTGGTGGTAAAACATCTGGAAAAGAAAAACAAGGATGCCGCGTTCATGTACAAAACGCACAGGGATGTCTCATAAATTTACTTTTTGTTACTAGTGAGAAAAGTTATGAAGTAGTAAGCGAA
>CAYIDG010000123.1:0-2672 GCA_964362055.1 uncultured archaeon
CCCTCGCACTAAAAAGCAATGTTTAAATATGAAGCCTTCTTTTTAAAATTTATGTTTAATAAGGGGGTGGCAATTGCTAACCATAAGTTGAATAGCACAAAACTTTTTTTTGTGTGGATAGTAATAGCTATCATTGTAATATTTGTTTTACCTGTAGCATTTGGCCAGTTTATAGAACCTCTTCCGCCCGGGGAGGGTGCGATTGGTGGTCCAGGTATCCAGCCGGGAGAGCCAATTGAACCCCCTGCTCCATGGCCTACAGCTGAATGGTGCGCTCAAGCTATCAATTGTTTGAGTTGCCAGTATAAGAGTGGTTGTTATTGGAATGGTTTTGCGTGCGCCTTAGGCAGAGTAACATACTCATGCCCGACTGCTGGCGGAGGCGGTGGCGGATATGCAAGCTGGGATTTCAGCCTCACATCCAATAGCTACTCCAAGACATTCGGCTCAGGCGAAACAGGCGTGTGGACTCCTACCCTCAGGCTCCAAAGGCTGCGTGGTTTCGGTAAAACAACCGTGTTGCGGGTCGAGCTTGTTGGCGGACCAATCTCCAATGCGCCGAGGACCGTATTTTCTGACACAGGCGGAGATACCTTTACGCAGTCCTTTGATCCGACTAAGCTCAGCATCTTTGATATCCCCGTGGAAATCTCTGTATTGGCTGACACAGCGCCAGGCACGTACCGCTTCAGGGTCGTGGCAGAGGGTGCTGATGTTACTAAAACCCTTACCCTAACAGTGCTTGTAGAAGGACCTGCAGTTACTCAGCCAGCGCCTTCTGCACGCATGTATTGTTTTGAGTATACCAGTTGCATTGACTGTACCACATACGGAGAAGGTTGCGGCTGGCTGAATGGCAACTGCGTGACTGCAAGGGCATTTCCTGGATTTGGCGTTATTGAAACACCAGAAGACTGTTCACGAACCGAGGCCCCGCCAATACAAGCTCGTATTGTTGAGGCTTTTGACTTTAGCATTTCAGTTAGTCCATACTCGCAAACTACAACATCTGGTGGCACTGTTACCTATAACGTAGATGTCTCAATACTACAAGGAGCACAACAGCTAGTAAATCTTGAGGTCTGGATTGGAGAGCGTGTTTTGACGAATGATAACGAAGGACTTAAACTCCTTGCTGGTCGCTGGAGCGACCTTAAAACAAGGATTCCATGGCTTTCAGTTGATCTATCCCATGCTTCAGGAGTTCCTCCTTTTACAACTACTTTAACTGTTAGCGTCAATCCAGAAAAAAACTTTGAAAGCACTGCATATTTTTATTTGATGATTGAGGGAACAAGTGATAATGTAAGAAAAAAGTCAGACTGGGTTGAGTTAGTTATTGAAGTACCTACTCCTGCTCCAGTACCTGCTCCAACTACAGCAGCTGTAGTACTCTTATGTGATTCTACAGCTCAAGCTGTAGTAGACGCAGTTGGTGGCTGCAGCCAGATTGACCAAGCTACATATAGAAACGTATACGAAGCGTGCTGTAAAGAAATAACAAAGGAGACATTACTAGAGCAATTAGACAAAACTTTAGAAGATGGAGTGATTGATGATAAAGAGAAAAACGGATTGCTTTATGCATTGAATGCCTACTTGAGCTGATATTTATGAGAATAAAAATAATTGTTATTTTTTTGCTTCTACTTTCACCATTAATTTCATTTGCACAGCCTTATCCTGACACATGCCCTGCTGAGGCTCGCAACATATTAGAAGCTGTCGGTGGTTGTGCTGTTGTGGATTGTAATAAGTTTTCTGCGATATGTCAGAAATGCTGCGTTGAAACCTCTGCTCAATTGCCAGTCCAACCAACTCAAAATTTGGACAGGATTAATCAGAACAGAATACCAATAATAGTCATTTTAGTAATTGCAGCTGGTATTGTAATTTTGTGGCTTCGTCGTCATAAAACAAAAAAGAAGTAAACAAATTCTATCAAATAATATATTTATTAATGCTGTTTAATTTTATTGTTTCAATAAAATTTCTAGATTGAAACAAACCTTTATAAATTTCTGTTTATTATCATTTAACAACATTTAAAGTATATATATTTATTTTCCATATAGAAGATAACATAATAAAATGATAGAATATTTAGAAAAACCCTACAAACCAGAACAAATCAGACATATCTTAAATCCAATTGTGGATAAATGGTTCTTCAGCAGGTTCAAGGAGTTCTCATTGCCACAGTTATTTGGCGTTATGGAAATCCATTCTAGAAACAACATACTAGTAAGTGCGCCAACTGGCGCAACAAAGACATTGACAGCTTTCTTGTCAATTTTGAATGAATTGATTGACTCAAGCGAAAAAAAAATTCTTGAAAACCGAGTTTATTGTGTTTATGTAAGCCCTTTAAGAGCATTGTCCGAAGATATAAAAGTGAATCTTGTTGAGCCATTGAAAGAGATGGAACAGATTGCAGGCAAGAAGTTAAACATCAGGGTTGCTGTAAGAACAGGAGACACTTCAGCATCAGAAAAGGCAAAGATGCTCAAGCAGCCTCCACATATTTTGATAACTACCCCAGAAAGTTTAGCAATAGTTTTGACTTCGATAAAATTCAGAGAATTATTGAAAAATGTAGAGTGGTTTATTATGGACGAGGTGCATGCATTAGCAGAGAATAAAAGAGGAACCTATTTATCATTATCAGTTGA
>CAYIDG010000124.1:0-782 GCA_964362055.1 uncultured archaeon
CTAAATTACATTTATTGGTATATCTGCGTCTTTTAATTAAAATGAATCTGATTGTCAAAAGTGGTAGGAATTATCAATATAACAGTGATATCAAGCAATGGAGAATACCTAATAGACGATAGTAATTCTCGTATGACACAAATTCTCAAATACTCATTATTAAAAAGGTGTTTTGGCGAGTGGGGATGACATCTTTAAATATTTATTGTTTCTATTGAGTAGTAACCAAGGTGACTAAATGGTAAGAGAAATACATATTTCAGATTGGGGATTTCTGGGTTTAGGACTAAGACAAGATTTAACGGGAACGCCTCTAGTGGAGACATCTTATGGACTAGTTGTAGCTTATGAACAAAATAAGCATGATAGCACAGGACTTTATAGAACTCATACTGTTGTTTCAGGTTATCTTATCCGTGAATTAGAACCTATAAAAGTTGGACAAGAAACTGCACGAAGATTAGAAGTAGATTCTGTACCAGAAGAACAACAAGAAGAGGTTTCTCAAATTTTGAAAGAAAAAGGATATAGAGAACCAATAGAATTTCGATAAGTCTTTTTCTTTTTAAACGCCATTAATTCTTCGCGAGCCAAAACACAAATAGTTCAAGTGAGGATATAAGGTTGCAGATAATATTATTTTTAATTACTCCTAAATTCTTCGATTTCATTTAATGCATTTAAAATCAAATTATAATTAGTAAAACTATGACAGAAGAACAAGATTTGCTGAAGATGATAATCGAGAAGTAAATGTTCCTGCAACATCTTGAGCAGAGCTG
>CAYIDG010000124.1:792-2645 GCA_964362055.1 uncultured archaeon
ATGTCCAGAATCTTGATCCGTGGAATGTCGACTTGATTAAATTGACCGAAAGTTTCATGAATTTCATCAAGGCTGTTGAGGAATTGGATTTCAGGATTCCAGCGAAGATAGTTTTTGTTGCTGCGATATTGCTGAGGCTGAAGGCGGACTACTTGTCTATATTTGAAGAGAAGGAAGACGAGGTTGATGAGATGCTGAGGGAGCAAAAGCCATTTGAAGAGTTGGGCATAGACCCTAAACTGATTCAATTGGGTTATCCGATGAAGAGAATACCGAAAAGGCAGATTACTTTGGATGAATTGATGCTGGCATTGAAGAAGGCATTGGTGGTTGACAAGAAGAAGACTGACAGGAGGCAGTTATGGCAGGAGAAGCTGCAGACTGCAGTAGTGACGGAAGAGGAAGATATAACTGTAAGGATTGAGAGGCTGATGAGCAATATAGACGAGCTGATGGGGAAGTTGAACAAAGACAAGTTGGAATTCAAGGAACTTGTTAAAGAATGGAAGAGGGACAAGATTGTGTCTAACTTAATCCCGCTTTTGCATCTGGAGCAGAGTCAGAAGATTACCACAGAACAGCTGGAATTTTTCAAGGACCTGTTCATAAAAAAATATAAATCTCCTGATAGGAATTCTAATGAATAAAGCGATTAAATATAATGTATGCCATATTCTGTAGAAACAACTGAAACTTTTGAAAGAGTCTTCAAAAAGAAACACAGAGATAAAGCAGAATGGCTGAAGAATATCAAAGAAAGATTAAAAGACAATCCAGAATATGGAAAGCCGCTGAGGGGTAGGTTGCATGGAATTTGGCAAATAAGAATAGATCCATTTAGAGTGTGGTATGAAATTGATCATATGGCGAGAAAAGTCACGCTAAAAGCTATATATCACAAGGACGAGGCTATAAAACTTTATTGATTATCTTCCAACTCTTTAATGAATTTGTCTATGTTCCTTACCTTTTTTTGTTTTATATCCTGCTCACTTTTTTCCAATTGTTCCATTACATCTCGATTTTCAAGAGTTTCTATAGTAGCTTCCATGCTTTCCAAATCTTCTTTAGGTATGCTTACTAACCTTTGCATAACACCACTGATAATCTAATCATACCATAACATATATTTAAACCATTTTTCTGGGTATTACGATCGTAGTACTATTGATTTGTCGCATATGCGACATTATAGAAAAACTATCACACCAAAATAAAAAACAAGTTTCTTCAAAAACAGTATCAGCAATAACATCCATAAGGCCCGTAGCCGCAGGATACGCAGTTATAGTTTGAGCATCTTTTGCATCCACTGCACTGAGAATCAGTAGTGCACTCAACACTCACGCATTTTCCGCTTTGGCATCTTTGTTTATAGCCGCAGTCCGAGCTTGAGCTGCACTCGTCCTTTTGCACAGGTGGCGGAGCAGGGGTAGGAGATGTGTTAGTTGGAGGGGGTGGTGGTGTAGTCGACTTGACTGTGCTTGCAGGCAGGACATTAGCCTCCAATGTCAATTTCCCCTCTTTTCCAGACGAATCTGTAGCAACAACTGCCAGCTGATGCGAACCCTCAAATTCCGCAACTAATGTCCAAGTGTTGGAGCATGATAACTGAGAATTGCAGTCAAAGGAGCCTGATTCTACAAAATTGGAAAAAGGTTTGGAAGATTGCCATGACAATTTCTTCATGCCCTTGTCATCGGTTGAGGATACTGTCAGATTGAATGATTGCCCTACGGAAGGGTTGGAGGGCTTTAAACTTCCTGAGGCTGTCGGGTATCCATCATAAGTTAGGTCGACTGGTGTTGGAGTAGGAGTAGGTGCTGGGGTGGGGATTGGGGTGGGCGCTCGGG
>CAYIDG010000125.1:0-2639 GCA_964362055.1 uncultured archaeon
AGTAGCCGTCAGCCCCAACGCAATGATTAAGATTAGAAGTGAAGTGATGACATCTACTGCAGCCTTAGAATTTTTCATAAATAATTAAATGGGTTTTGGTTGTAATAAAACTGGTCTTCTCACTGGCGGCAGCACAGGCCTTGACAGTTTCTTCCCAATGTCGTCAAGAAGCTCCAGCACAGCGGTGTTGCTGTCGGCAACTTTTTTGTTCGTATCCACCAACTGGTCCAGTTTATCACCAAGCGATTTGGTATCGCCTGTCGGATGCACTTCCTCGGTTGCAGAAGCCTTTATAAAAGATATCAGTTCGTCCATTCTAGAAATCAGATCCTCTATCCTCGATGGCAAACGCGATAATTCTATCCTCAAGGCGTCATTTGCTATAGCCAGTTCATCAACAAGCTGCTGGTTCATCTTGATTATGTCAACCATTTCCCTGTAGAACTCAGTCATGTTCACTCCCTTGGATGTCTCGAGTTCCTCTATCCTTTTTTCCATCTTCCTCAAGGGTGACACGGGAATCAATTCAAATTCGCCGGAATCTTTTTCTACAACGCCTTTCATAATATCTAATTTATTAGTTTGGATAAATAAAGGTTTACCTAATGGTTAGAGAAGCATCGGCAGGGGCTGTGATTTTCAGAAAAGAGAAAAAATCAATCGTATACCTGCTTTTACACTACCATTTCAAGACAGACTACTGGGATTTTCCCAAAGGTAATATCGAATCAGGGGAATCTGAAGAGGATGCGGCATTAAGAGAGGTTAAGGAGGAGACTGGGTTGGCAGATGTGGAGATTATTCCCAATTTCAAGGAGAAGATAAATTATTTTTACAAAAGGGATGCGGATACAGTCTTCAAGGAGGTGGTTTTTTATCTTGCTGAAACCAATAAGAGGGATGTGAAGATTTCAGATGAGCATACAGGATACGAGTGGGTTGATTACCAGACTGCATTAAAGCGTTTAAAAGAAAATTCAAGGAATGTTTTGATGAAGGCAGATGAATTTTTGAACAAAGGATTAACCAAATGGGCATCCTAAACATAGACTTTTAATTAGCGTAAACAATACTAGTTCGGCTCATTATGGTACAAATTATTAAATTTTGGGGTTAGTTGGGTGAATATTATCTCGAAAATTACGGAATCCTCTAGCTATCAAATAAAGAGGTAGTGAAATAGTTTCATAGGGGATAGTTGCTATAAGACCACCATACACATTCTCTCTTAAAAGTTCTCGTGTTATAGAATAAGGTTTTTCACGATTCCATCCATAGGCTAGACTATACGCAGGGATAGTAAGTGCACCAGCTGTACCTAATGCTATTGGAGCAAAAAGGTTATCGGAAATTTTATCTACAGGTTTTTCAATTCTTTCAGATGTTTCTGAATTAGATACCATAGAAAAAAATGTCGATTTAATATTATTTAAAGGTTTGGTTCCGTAGTCTAAGTGGCCACTTAAAATAGAGATTCAAAGAAATTGACAATTAATTACTCCATATCGCCCATGTCGCCGCCAGGCATTCCACCAGGAGGCATTCCGCCTTTGCCCAGCTTGCTTGCGGAAATGACATCATCTATTCTCAACAGCATCTCGGCAGCCTCGGCAGCAGATTTGATTGCTTGCGTCTTCACCTTCAAAGGCTCTATCACACCTTGAGACAATGCGTCAATTGCTGAACCATTGAAAACACCAACACCATAAGTTGATTTTCCTTGGTCATGGGCAGCGCGCAACTCAACCAAAGTGTCGATAGGGTCTAAACCGGAATTTTCTGCCAAAGTTCTAGGCACAACTTCCATTGCATCTGCAAAGGCTTTGATTGCCAACTGCTCCCTGCCGGAAAATCCTTCAGCGAATTTTTTCAGTCTTTTTGCAACCTCAGCTTCAGGAGCGCCCGCGCCTGCAATAATTTTGCCTACTTCTACCGCAGAAGAAACGGCTCCAACCGCATCCTCAACACTCCTGTCAACTTCATCCACAACATGCTCTGTAGAACCTCTTACCAAAATTGTAACAGCCTTAGGGTCTTTGCAATCCCTGATAAATGTCATTGACTCCCCAGCAATTTTTATTTCCTCTACAACTTTTGCATAACCCAAATCTTCCGAAGACAAATCATCTAAATTTGTAACAATTCTTCCGCCTGTTGCCTTTGCCAGTGCTTCCATATCAGATTTCTTTGCTCTCCTGCATGCGAGTATTTTCTTCTTTGCTAAAAAGTGCTGGGCTACATCATCTATCCCTTTCTGGCATATCAAAACATTCGCCCCAGAATTGACAACCTTCTCAACCATATCTTTCAGCATTTTTTGCTCCTGCTCCACGAATGCCTGCATTTGATCCGGTGATGTGATTCTTATCTCAGCATCAGTTTCAGTTTCCTTAACCTCTAATGCTGTATCAACTAAAGCGATCTTCGCTTCCTTTACGGTTTTAGGCATTGCCGGATGGACGACTTCCTTGTCAATGACAATTCCCCTTACCAATTCAGTGTCGTCAGCACTTCCACCATGTTTCTTCTCCCTTTTGATGTTGTCGGTATCAACGCTTATTTTGCCGTCTTTTTCTTCGGCGACAGTCTTCACGGAATCCACAATCAATCTTGCTAGTTTTGGAGAGCCCTTTTCAACA
>CAYIDG010000126.1:0-2584 GCA_964362055.1 uncultured archaeon
TTTTACCAATAACTCCTGGTCCTCTAATTTAGCAACCGTTCTTAATAGTGCGTCCTTCGTCTATGCCGATTTTACCAATGACAATGGCACCTTCTTCAACTGGACCTTTATTGAAGGGGACTAACTCGTCTAAAATAAGTCTGTTAGCTTCCAGTATTCCGGAAGGGTCTCCTGGGTCCTTCCACCATGCAGCATCGATAATATGATGAACGATCTTCTTGTCACTGTCTATCAACCCCTGTATGGCTTCTGTAATTTCATATTCATTTCTCCAAGAGGGTGTGAGCTTTTCGATAGAATCAAAAACAGAATTGTTGAACATGTATATACCAACGAGAGCTAAATCGCTGGGCGGGACTTTCGGCTTTTCCACAAGCCTCACGATTTTGCCGTCTTTTATTTCTGCCACACCGAATCTGTTAGGTTCTGGTATACTTTTCAACAGAATAGTGCAATCGGAATCATCGTTCTTGAATTTCTCCACATAATTTACAATGCCACCTTTAAGAATGTTATCACCTAAATGAACTACAAACTTGCCATCGTCATTGTTGCTTGTTAGATAATCTTTGGCAACTTTTACAGCGTGTGCTAGCCCACGTGGTGCATCCTGTTCAATATAAGTAACATTTACTCCGAATTTTGATCCGTCGCCAACAGCTTCCTTTATTTCACGTATTCTTTGCTCGGTATGACCAACTATTATGCCTATGTCAGTTATGCCTGCGACTTTCAGTGTCTGTATCGGATAGTATAGCATTGGGTTGTTTGCAATGGGAATTAAGTGCTTATTGCTGGTATGTGTTATTGGTCGTAACCTCGTTCCATGACCCCCAGCTAATATCAACCCTTTCATATGTTCACTTTACACCTCAGAATTAGCAGTTAAATTATTAAAGCTAATAGTTCAAGGTTAATTTTATGATACCATTGTTTAGGCCATGGGTTGGTAAAGAAGAGGTAGAAGCTGTAGCAGAGGTGATTAATTCCGGCTGGTTAGGAATGGGCCCGAAAACACAGGAGTTTGAAGAGAAATTTGCAAAGTATGTTGGATCTGATTATGCTGTAGCTTTGAATTCTGGAACTGCTGCACTAGACCTTGCGGTTAAGGGCTTGGGTATAAAATCTGGTGAGATACTTGTTCCTTCTTTGACTTTTCCTGCACCATCTAATGCTGCTCTATATAATAATGCCAAACCTGTTTTTGTTGATGTTGATGAAGATACAAATTGCATGAGCATTGAGGATGCTAAAAGAAAACTCACCAAAGATACAAAAGCTATGATACCTGTTCATTATGGCGGGCATCCCTGTGAACTGGATGAACTGGTGGAATTTGCACGGTCAAAGAAAATAGCTCTAATAGAAGATGCTGCACATGCTTCTGGAGCAGAGTACAAAGGTAGGAAAATAGGCTCTATAGGTGATATTACTTGCTTCAGTTTTCATCCTGTGAAGAATATTGCCACTGGCGACGGTGGGATGATAACCACAAACGATGAGAAGGTATACGGCAAGGTCAAAAAGCTGAGGTGGTTTAGCATAAACAAATCTACTTTTGAAAGAGCGGAGGGGAAAAGTTATTCTTGGTATTATGAAATCGACGATCTGGGATACAAGTATCATATGAATGATATAACTGCTGCTATTGGGTTGGTTCAACTGAAGAAAGTTGATAAGGGAAATGAACTAAGGAGAAAAATTGTAAAAAGATACATGAAAGAATTTTCTGGCTTGGAATGGGTTAAGCTGCCTGTTGAAAAATCTTATGTGAAAAGCTCTTGGCATATGTTTGCCCCGAAGGTGAAGAATAGGGACGGGTTGATTGGGCATTTGTCAAAAGCTGATATAGCTGCAGGTGTTCACTATCTGCCTACCCACATGCATCCATTTTTTGCTAATTTAATAAAAAGTGGGGAGATAAGGCCAGCTAATACATCTGTTACAGACAGGATTTGGAAAGAGCTGATAACATTGCCTGTTTTTCCAAGCTTGGCCGATGAGGATTTGAACAAGATAATTAACACGATAAAGGAATTCAACCCTACCCAATCTTCTTAACAGCATGAGTAAAGTTAGATTTTTCTGCCTTTTCCAGCTCCCACGCATCTCCCATAAGCATATCCATCATACCGCCCTCCAAGACAGGATATGCAAGTTTGCAATTTTCGCAAACAATAAACATTTCTTTCTCCTTAACTTCACCTTTACATTTAGAACATGCTAATGTGTCCGTAAGTTCTTTTTCAAGACCCATAATATCACCTTATTTTTCAACTGTAGCTTTGAGGATGGTAGCATCTCTCCATGATGGGGGCAATACTTTTTCGACAATAATTCGAAACAATCTAAAACTCCTCCCCTCTTCTACCTGATTAACACCTGTTATTTTCTTTAGTTTAAACCCGTTAGAATTAAAGAGCTCTTTTAAAGAGCGGAAAGGAAATACACGTGGGTGGTCCCATATAGCACTGGTACCTAAGAACCTAGGAACACCTGGAGTCTTATAAGGATATGGTGTATAGTTTGTTGGTGGATAACCTAACAGAATTAAGATTCTATTTGACCATGTGTTTAGGTTTGG
>CAYIDG010000127.1:0-2558 GCA_964362055.1 uncultured archaeon
AGTTTATATAAAATCTTTCAAAGGACCTAAGTATGGAATCGGGGGAATAAGAAAATTTATGAAAGTAAAGAAAAGGCCAATTAGTGGCGCGGTGCCCAAGCCAAAAGTTGGATATACTGCAGTAGAGCATGCGAAAATCGCTTTTGAAACATGGGTAGGTGGATTTGACATGGTGAAGGATGATGAGAACTTATCGAGTGTCCCGTTCAATAAATTTGAAAAAAGAGTTTCACTAATGTCAAAATTAAGAGATAAAGCAGAGAAAATAACCGGCGAAAGAAAATCTGCGTTGCTTAACATTACCGATGAGACAAAAGAGATGATTAGAAAAGCAAAGTTGCTGCATGATTCAGGTTGGGAATTTGCAATGATAGATGTCGTTACTTCTGGAACTGCAGCTGTCCAAACTTTGCGCGATGTCTGTGGCGATTTTGGTTTAGCTATCCATGCACATAGAGCTGGTCATGCTTCGTTCGATAGGAACCCCAAACATGGCATAACAATGTATTTTCTAGGCAAAATCATGCGCATGATTGGTGCTGATCAGATACATGTAGGTACAGTAGTTGGAAAACTTGTTGGCAGCAGACAAGAGGTCAGTGATGTTGCAAACATGCTTCGAGTATCACACATAAAACAAGGTAAAGAGAGATTAGAACAAAAATGGTATGGTATAAAACCTATGTTCCCTGTTTCATCTGGCGGCATTCATCCTGGATTAATTCCCAAAATAATGGAAATTCTAGGAAATGACTGCGTGCTTTTAGTGTCTGGCGGCATTCACGGCCATCCAAAAGGTACTAGGCAAGGTGCTAAGGCAGCCATGCAGGCAATAGAAGCAACAATGAATGAAATACCACTCAATGAGTATGCTAAATCGCATGGGGAATTGAGATTAGCGTTAGAGAAATGGGGCTATTCTACTCCTAAGTGAGCGTATGATAGTTAGAAAATTTCACATGGTTTTAATTGCATTAGTTATTATGATATTCGCAATCAATATTTACTTTATGTCGCAAAATGGAAAACAAACAATTCATATTCCTGGGAAACAAACCGATACTATAAAAATTGAAGAGCCTGTTACAACCAAACCTAACTTAATGCAAATTTCTACTAAATGCAATTCTGATTCGGATTGTTCTTGGCAAATTACGAATTGCTGCACAGAAAACGCTGGTGGACATTGGCAATGTATCGGTCAAGAATCGCAAATAGAATGCAATGAATTGCTCTTGTGCCCCCAATTACTATCGCCTAAGCCTGAAGCATCTTGCTCATGCATTCAAGGGAGTTGTGTAGCTGGATGAAGTTCAAGGTCAAGCTTTTGGGGTTGGAATCTGGCGGGAAACCTTCAGTAACTTTGAGCAGAGATGACAGCGAGGAGTTGGGGATAAAAAGCTCTGGCAGAATCAGGATAGAATCGAATGGCAAAAATTTGAATGCTATAGTCAACGTTGTAACCAAGGCTGTGCCAAAGGGCATAATCGGGGTTTTTGATGAGGTAAAGAATCACATGGGTTTGAAGGAAGGTTCGATTGTGGAGGTTGATGTTGCAAAATTCCCGAACTCGCTCCAGTACATTAAGAACCGTTTGAAAGGAAGGCAGCTTACCGACGAGGAGATTTACGAAATTGTCAAAGATACTGTAGAGGGCAATTTGAGCGAGATAGAGATTGCTTCATTCATTACGGCATTGAATAATTTTGGACTGAACTTGTATGAGGCTGCAAGTTTATCCAATGCGATGGTCGAAACCGGGGAGAAGCTGAACTTAAACAAGAAAATTGTTGTCGACAAGCATAGTGTTGGCGGTGCGGTTGGTGACAAGACTACCCTGTTGCTGGTTCCTATAGTGGCAGCTGCTGGGTATATCATCCCCAAGACATCATCAAGAGCAATCACTAGCGCTGCAGGCACAGCCGACAAGGCAGAGGTGCTGATGCCTGTTGATTTGGGGGTTGATGAAATAAGGAATATTGTAGAAAAGACTAATGGGTGCATATCATGGGGCGGGGCGCTGAAGCTAGCTCCTGCGGATGACATCTTTGTCCAAGTCGAATACCCTTTGTCCATAGATCCTATGATGCTTCCCTCGATAATGGCAAAGAAAAAGGCTGTCGGGGCGACGCATGTTGTTATTGATATACCAACTGGAAGGGGGACGAAGGTGAAGACAATCGGTGATGCAAATTTGCTAGCAAAGGATTTCATAGAATTAGGTAAAAAATTGAATATAGAAACCAGATGCGCAATCACTTACGGTGAGCAGCCTATCGGGTATTGTGTAGGTCCTGCTTTGGAGGCTAAAGAAGCGCTGGAAGTTTTGATGAGAAAAAAAGCTATTCCGGAGTTGATAGATAAAGTTACAGATATAGCTGGCATCTTGCTTGAAATGGTTGGTAAAAAGGATGGAAAACAGCTGGCGATGGAGATTTGGAAGTCTGGCAAAGCTGAGAATAAGATGAGGGAGATAATCATGGAGCAAGGAGGGAATCATGATATAAAGCCTGATGAAATACAGATCAGATCGGAAGAGCACACGTCTGAACTCCAGT
>CAYIDG010000128.1:0-2557 GCA_964362055.1 uncultured archaeon
TTCTGTGCATCTTGGAGTTTGTGTGCACGAACTCATAGAGTTCGTTGCATGCTCAAAATGTTGGCAGAGGTGAGCGAAGCGAACATGCCACCATGTCTATGACTGGTGGTCCCCTGCCGAATTTTGACAAGATTTAAATATAAATCAGTATTAACTGCCAGTATGGTCGTGATTGAAGTAGAAAAAGCGGATAGGGAACGAGTTTTTGAAATACTCTTGGGAAATGGTCGTTTTAGAGCTCTCGGTGATACTACTTTTGACATAGTAGAACACGGAGTAGAAGTGCTAGATAAGATTAAAAAAGCCGGAATCCAAGTAAAAGTAACAAGTTAAGGTCCTAAAAATGAAGCTATACAAAGTATTTCTTCCGAAGTTTTATAATGATAAAACTGCAATTCCAACAAACTTCATCCTAAAAATAGCTGAAGAAATTAGGGAAAGGTTTGGGGCATACTCATTGAATCCATTTGGTAGACTTCCAATAATAGGGGTTTGGACCAACCACCAAAAAAAGTATACTGATGAAATGAATGTTTTAGAGCTATTTGTAGAAGACACTTTTGACATAAAGAGATGGTTCCAAGCAAAGAAAGAGTTATGGCGACAAGAGTTAAAACAAGAGGAACTTTTTATAATTGTGCAAGATGCAGAAATACTACTATAAATTTATTGATACACTGCACTATTATTCCAAATCAGTCCAAGGCTAAACTTTATATAGTAAGTCAACCATATACAGTATCATGAGAGAAATAAACATTCCGCTGCCTATAGTAATAACTAAAGAAGGCGACTGGTTTGTTGCCAGCTGCCCAGTTTTGGATATCGCAACTCAAGGCAAAACCGAAGTAGAATTGAAAGAGAATATGCGAGACATTATACCTGACTATCTTACAGATCCAGACACGCAAAAGCCTGAACTCAATGCACGACCTTCACCTATATTCTGTAGTATATAAATGAATATAAATGCATTTTCCAGTATCATACTAATAAGAGGCTTATCACAACCATGTTCAGAACTATTTTTAAGCAAAAGAGCGAAAAATTTATCCCACTTAGTGATGCCAATGCAAACGATTTTAGGGGTGAGTGGCTGGCTGTGGTAGACAATAGGATAGTAGCACACGACATGGAGCTTTCAAATGCGATAAAAACGGCAGTCAAAAATTTTAAAGGCAAGAAAATAAAGTATAGCCGGGTACCATCAAGTAATATAGCTATGTACTAAGAATTACTCATTTCCGCCGCTTCTTTTCTCTAATATCACTTCTTTTGAAGCCTCGTCAAAAGTCACTCTGAACTTATCAAAGAATCTGTCTCTCCCAAGTAAGGCTTCATGCCTATCCGACTTTGTGAATAACACTGGGATTGTGAATTCTTCATCTTTAATCTTTATTGTTGCAAGACCCCTCCAACATTGTATAGGGTCACCATGGGCGCACTCTGCTGTATCTTTTGGGTCTGGCGGAATTTTGTAATTAACGCCTAAATCATTCCCAATACTTGCTGGAAAAAGACTTATACTGGCACCAGAATCAATCAGGCAATCAACAATTCTAGAGCCCTTTATTTCTACTTCAATCACCGGTTGTAATGGATAGCCCGGTATAATAGATTTGTATGGAAACCTCTCAACACCCCTCATGGATCGCAGAAATTCTTCTCATTATTTAAAATTATTCTTTAGTTACCGCTTCGGCCCTCTTCTTATTTACAAGCACGTTTGCAACGTCTTTGGGCAGGCTGGCTATATCGCCGTGGTCAAAAGGGCCGTAAACCGCCAGATCGCTGCCAACAAATTTAGGTACCATCTGGGTAAATCTGACTACTGCTGTCTCGAGCGGCTTCTGCTCAATCTGTGTTTCACCATCAATCTTTCTAGCTGAAAGCTCAACAACAATCTTATGTTCCTCAACATTAGGCATTTCCATTCTAAGAAGACGCATTAAAGTTCCCCGTCTGTACCTGTCAAGCACATCCACCATAGCATTAAAAAAGTGCTTCTCTTCATCTAAGAGGTGCGCAGCGCCCATGACCTGGCCCACTCTGCTTCTGTTAAGCGCAAACTCAATAATTTTTTTCTCTCTGCGTTCATAAAGATCACGCAGCACTTTCCTTATACTCTTTATTTCAGATTCAATCTTCTCGCTTTCCCCTATGCTAAACAGATCATTATCCTGCTTTACTTTCTCCCAGACCTTTACTTTTTCCTGCAGATATTGCACGACATCCTGAAAAAAGCTTGGCTCAAGCTCTAACAGCTCTTCGCGCTGCTTCTCGCGCATAAGCAGGTCGTACAAAGTCTGGAACGTAATAGCTATTTCCTCCCCCATAAGCTTTGTTCTGGAAATCAGCCTTTATATTGTTTGCGGAAATCTAGGATTTCAAACCCAAAAATCAGCAGATTTTTTAGGGTTTTCCGTATTCGAGAAGTAATTTGCTCTAAATCTCTTCAAACATCCCATTAATGTCTTTCAGATCCAAACCTATCCCATGTATCTCTTTAATTCTAGAAAGTGCCTTCTCTGTAAAGCCATTTTTTGAGACAAATAAA
>CAYIDG010000129.1:0-2547 GCA_964362055.1 uncultured archaeon
TCATTGCAGCCAAAGCAACAACTATACCAGACGCTAGAGGTGCCAACATGAATGCCTGTATCTCCATCGTTGATGTAGTTTCGCCCATGATTTCCTTCAAGTTCTCCTGAACTTTGTGCATATCCTTCAAATATTTGGAAATTGTTATCATGGCGTTTGAAACGACTCCAGTGCCTCGCTTGGAGATTTCCGTTATAGCTTTCATCACAGCCTCTATCAATTTTGAAGGATAGTACCTTATTGCGCCGCTGTCTTTATCGAATATTGCTTGCTCTAAAGTCATGCCAAAAGTCTCTATGTTGTAAAGTATTGTTTCAAAGAATTTCGAGATTCTCAAATCCTTTATCCTTGGTATAATGTCTTTCATTGCCTTTTCTAAAGGTATGCCTCTTGTCAATTGCGTCCCTAGTTGGAACAAACCTTCCGCAAATTCACTTTCTATTTGCGCGACCTCGTTCCTTAATTCCAGTTTCTTGATGGTTGTCATCAGCATGTAAATGACAATCCCAATAGAAATTCCCCAAGTAATGAACATCGAATAAAACAATAAACCGAAGCTGAACAATTCAGTGGATTGGGAGATTAAAAATGAACCAATGGCTATCAAAGATACTGCAGTTATGGCTGATAACACGAATGGTTTTCCATAAGGTTTTTCCCTGGAGAATCTGGGGTGCCTTGATATGTCCGGATAGTGGAATGTATACGGTCTTTTTTCCAAGTAACTTTTCATCATTATGTAAACGGTAAAAGGCAGGAGAATATCGTATCCAACTACCAGCCAAAAAGGTTTTATAGCATCCTGTAAAAATATTCCTACTATTGGCAAGAATACCAAACCTATTATCGGCAGAAGTATGCCCAGGGCATTAAAAACCATAACCGGAGTTCTCAAGTCTTGGGCGAAATGCTCCATCTTTTCCTTGGTTCCATTCAGCATAATATCTACCGCCTCGTCCAAGCTTCTTTCCAATTTTATCTGGGATTCGAATGAGGATGATTTGATTAAATCAATTGCCTGTGTGAATTCTTCGTTATCCTTTTTCCACTTTTGTATAAAACTGTCCAATGCAACAGACATTGAGTCGTATTTTCTGGTGTAAACATCCCAAAGCAGTTGTTTGAAGTCTAAAGACAAAGGTTCTTTCAAATTGTTGGCTGCGAATTTTATGGCATTTTCTATGTTGGGCGATATCCTCATTGAAATTGTGATGTATAAAACCGATAGGACCATTTCTGACGTGGCTCTAATTTTGAACAGAGTTGAGTAGTGCATAGGGTAATACTACAGATAGATGAAAGCGATTAATGAAAAAATTAAAAACAGAATGGCAGCATCTGTAAACCCAATCAAAACTGCAATTGCAGAAGGCGGTATCAATATCAATAGTGTTGCTAAAATCGCTAAAGAAAAGGCTTGTTTCGGCGTGACGTTCATATGGCTGAATCCTATGGCTTGCTGGTATTTTTTTCCTATAGAACTTGGCGGGCTTATTGGAAATATTTTGCCTGCTACATTGCAGGCCTTTTCATAGAAAGTCAGTTGCTTTAATCCAATTTCTTCCTTCAAGAATTCCTCGTATTCTCTGGTTAAAGCCATATTCTCTAATCTAAATTTTAGTTTTCCTGATAATAAGAATTGGCTTATACTTTTAACTTCTCCTTAAACCAATTCTGCCATCTCTCAAAGATCATTTTAGAATCCAGACTGCCGACTTCCTGCATCACGTTTTCAGAAATCAGATGAAATGCTTCGTTGCTGGCAGTAACCCACTCGGCTTCCAGTATATCAAATCTGCCCAGTTTCTTTGCGAAATTAACCATCTCTTCTTTTATTTTAGCCCTCAAAAGAATGTTGTCCCAAACCAAGTCCCACGCACCATGCCACTCCCTAACGCGTTTGGATATCTCGTTCAACACTTCTGATTCGCCGTCTATCAAAGTATCTGTAGGTTTCAATATGTCTTCTTTGGCTGAGTATTGCATCAACGGGACAAACCCGCCTTCGTCTAAAGGATCCTCCTTCCAATGCTTTCTCACTTCTGTCAGTTCAGTAACTCGTCTGAACCTATGCAAACCACCTGGTGAACGAAGTTGATTGCAGATTGTAATTAAATCCAAGGCTTTGAAACTAGTTGGAACAACCCCCAAATCATGGACAACTCTGTCGTAAACACCATAAGCGGATTCACCATGGATAGTGCCTGCAACGACATTGGCCAGCGCGCCTATCCTCATGGCTTCAAAAAGTGCGACAGATTCTTTGCTTCTTACTTCGCCTATAATCAAAGAGGAATCGCCTAACCTCAACGCAGTCCTCAAGGCCTCATCCGGAGCCAACTCAGTCTCTATATGGGTTATGACCGAACGTGCCTTCATTCCCAAAATATTGTAACCCAATTGCCTCATCAAGGCTATGTTCAATTCTGGTGTATCTTCTACTACACACACCCTGAACTTCCTCATTATCTCAAGCATCATCGCATTTAACAAAATGGTTTTACCGCTCCCTCTGCCGACAGCAACAATCAGGGCTCTCCCGCCGTC
>CAYIDG010000130.1:0-2517 GCA_964362055.1 uncultured archaeon
ACTCCATGCAATTTTGTTGCGTAAGTTTGCTGCCGTATTTTGTATCCCAAAATTTGTTTGGGTCATAGGATGAACAATATTGGGCTACAGCCAGTAAGCAGTCTTGCTTTGAACTTTCTCTGCCTAAACTACCGGATTGTTGGAAGAAAAAATAACCCATTAAAGCAAGTACGGCTATGCCTAAAACTATAGCAATGATATGGGGTACTGGTAGAGTTCCTTTATGCATTTGAATCTAATGACTATTTAGGATTTTGTAGGAAAATAATTAAAGTTTGAAGATTAAATAGATTAACTGGTTTATTTAACAAGTGGGAAAATGAAAGTCTATTTGGACATTGTTGAGAAAATTTTAAAAGACGGCGTTTTGAAGAAAAACAGGACTGGCGTGGATGCTCTGACAATTGCTGGCGTGATGTTCGAGCATGATATGGAAGAAGGCTTCCCTTTGATTACTACAAAAAAAATGCCGTTTAGGTTGGTTGCATCAGAGCTGGAATTTTTTATCAAGGGTTTGACAGACAAGCAATGGCTTGTTGAAAGGGATAACCACATATGGAATGAATGGGCTAGGGAGGATTTAGTCCCTTATGGGCATGATGCGGAGACGAAAAAGAGGATGTTGGAGGAAAGGGATTTGGGTCCTGTATATGGCTGGCAGTGGCGTCATTTCGGTGCGCAATACGTCTCTTATGACAAACTGCCATCAGGAAATGGCGTGGACCAATTGGTGAATCTTGTCAAGAAATTGAAGGAGAATCCAAATGACAGAAGGATGATTGTCACTTCTTGGAATCCGTCGGATCTAAAAAAAATGGCACTGCCGCCATGTCATTATAGCTTTCAGGTTACGGTCACCGGAGAGAAATTGAATCTCATGTGGAACCAGAGGTCTATAGATGTTGCTTTAGGCCTTCCGTTCAATATCGCTAGCTATGGGCTGTTGCTGCATCTTCTGGCTAAAGAGGCGAACTTTAAAGAAGGAAGATTGGTTGGATTTTTGGGGGATACGCATATTTATGCCAACCATGCAGAGGGATTGAAGGAGCAATTGAAAAGGGAACCGCTTAAGTTGCCAGCAGCCAAGACAGAAAACTTCAGTTCAATTTTTGAATGGCAGTATACCGATACAAAAGTTGAGAATTATCAATTCCATCCGTCAATAAAGTTCGAGATTGCGGTATGAGCGAGATAATTATAATTGTTGCAGCGTCTGAGAACAATGTAATAGGAAAGGATGGAAAGATTCCTTGGCATATCAAAGAAGATTTGCAGAGGTTCAAAAAAATGACATTGAACCATCCTGTGATTATGGGTAGAAAAACATACGAATCATTGCCAATAAAGCCGCTGAAAGACAGGACAAACATAGTTCTTACGAGAGACAAAAACTTTAATCCACCAGATGCGATTGTAAAAAATTCATTAGAAGATGCATTAAAGTACTGCAAGAATTATGATAAAGTTTTTATTATCGGCGGGCAGTCGCTGTTTGAGGAAGGATTGAAGGTTGCAGATACTCTGGAACTGACAAGGGTAAATGGCAATTATGATGGAGATGCCCTTTTTCCTGAAGTAAATTTTGATGAATGGGTTTTGAAAAATAAAGATGAAAGGGAGGCTTATTCTTTTCTTACATATGCTAGAAGAAAATGAAAGTTTCATTGATATGAACAAATTTATTTCAGCATAAGTTATGGGTTGTGTAATTGAAGAATTAATTCATCTGTATCAAAAGATGTGGTTGCAACAAATTTATGATTTTGTCTACTTTCGACAGGTATAAATCCTGTTACACCTTTTTCATTTGTTCTATTAGATCCAGAAAATATCACATGCCCACTTTCCATGTCTGTTATAGATAATTCAACAGCAACCTCTTTTAACGGATGCTCTATAGTTCCTTCAACCCTATACGCAACAATACTTAGCCCTTCTTCTCCTGAAAATACCGTAGGTGCAAATGCCACATAATCTTTAAATCCATATATTGGCGGTTCAGATAATATTGGTTGTGTAGCTACAAATGATTCAAAATCTCCTGAGAAAGAATTTCTGACAATTTGCCTGAAAGCTACAGCATCCATAGATGTTTTTCTACTAAGAGGGAAAGCTTTGTACATTTCTTGACGGAATTTTTTGAAAAAATCTGAATCTTGACCATAAAGCATATACCAAGCATCTCCACTCAATAACTGTCTAATATTGTGAAGTGTTAGGTTGTCATTAAATCGTGCATAAGTCGCCAATTTGGGTTTATTAAAAATTTGGGGGTCAAAAACTGTTATTCTCGCTTGTTGTCGTCTATTTCTAGTATAGTCCTCTCCTATTGCATCACCTACAACAAATGCTGCTGCATCAGGAAATCCTTCATCATAAATATCGAGATGAAGTGCAAGTAATCCCCAGAAAGCATGTCCTAATTCGTGTATTGCCGTATAATGATTTCTGCTATCTCTTAATCCTATGGTTTGTGCTTTACCATCTGCAGAAAATTCTCTTTTCCCATATAAAATA
>CAYIDG010000131.1:0-2511 GCA_964362055.1 uncultured archaeon
CACAAAGCGGTAAAAGCACTTTGCTGAAATCATTAACCAATGCACAAGTGGAAGTTGATTCCAACCCATATACAACCAAAGAACCAGCTACCGGTGTGCGTTTCTTCGAAGGAGTCAACATACAATTCGTGGAAATACCGTCATTCTTTCACAAAAAAGACATGAACATTGCCCACACCTCTGATTTGCTTTTAATTTTATCCGATAATCAAGCTGATTTGGAAAGACTTGAGGAAATTTTGAATGAAAATAAGCTTGGAGGCAAACAGAAAATAATTTTCAACGGTCTCAGTGAAGGTCACCAAAAACTTTTGAGCCGGATACTGAAAGAGAGTAATTTTATTAGAATTTTCACAAAGCCAATTGGCAAGAAAGTTGAAGAAAAAGCTATTGTTTTAAAGAAAGGAAGTACTTTGAGAAGTTTAGTCAAGAAAATTAATGAAAGCTGGATAAAGAATTTTAAGTTTGCAAGAATTTTTGATAGCACGAAATTCTCTGGAAGACAAGTAGGTCTTGAGTATATTTTAAAAGATAAAGATGTAGTTGAAATTCACACTTTATAGGCGATGACTAAAGTCTTTTTTGCCATATTCTAAACACTGTCCACCTAGGATGGTTCTCATAGATAAGTGTCATGTCTTCAGGTAAATCAAATGGTATATCCTCATCAAACGCCATGTAAAGCCCACCTCGCTCCAAAACCCTATAAAGTTCCCTTGACGCATTCGGTTTCTCTTCTTTAGGGAATGGTATTCTGGTTCCTATGTTACCATTGACTACATCGCTTAAATTACAAGTCGTAACGGTATAGAAAGTTTCATCCTTAAATGGCAAACTCGCCATACTTCCAACAATCAAATTCCTGGGATTTCGTGGTTTATAATGTTTTATACCATATTCTGTAGCATCTCTATCAGGATCGATTCCATAGGCATCTATTCTTCCATCTTGGAGTGCTGCTGTCAAAAAACCTGTGCCGCATCCTATATCTAAAGATCTGCCTCTAAAAAATGTATCTGGAAACCCATATCCAAGGCTTTGAAAGGCTTTTTTTACCAACAAATTCCAGCCTCCAAGCATAGTCTCCATTATTGCGTGATTCGAAGGTGCATAGCCAGCGCTTACTCTCATAAATATAACATGTCCATAAAGCGTTTAAAGTGATATATTTTAACCCTAGCAACCATAGGATAATTATGGAAGAGAAGGAACTGGTCGGAACGGTTGAGCATTACTACACCAAGATAGGTGTGGCTGTAATAAACCTTGAAGGCAGCTTGTCAGTAGGAGATAAGATTTCTATAGAAGGAGCTACTACAAACATACAGCAGACTGTGGATAGCATGCAGGTGGAACATGAGACAGTAGAAAATGCTAAGGCAGGGGATTCTGTGGGAATGAAGGTTGTTGATAGGGTTAGGCCTGGAGACCAGGTATACAAGATTGTATCTTAATACTTAAACAGTATTACTTGTAATATTTTTATATGAAACATGAGACCAAAGTGACACAAAAATACCAGACAACAATCCCTAAGGAAGTTAGAAAATATCTCAATATAAGAGCTGGGAAAGAAGTAAGATGGCATGTTGTTAAAGGCATGGTGATTGTTGATGCTCACAAGAAAATTTCCCACCCTGTTAAGTTTCTGACATCTCAAACCAAACTTGATATAGATGCTGTAAAGCTTATCAAAGAAAGCAGAGAAGATTTTCGATGATTGAATGCAGTACATTGATACTAACGTTATCATTTATACAATAGAGAACCATCCGAAATACGGCAAAGCCTGTAAGAGAATTCTGGAGGATTATCGAAAAAGCTTCAGAGTATCGCTACAATATCAATGGTGTGGATTATATTCACATAGCGACCATGGAAATAAATTCGGTAAGTGAAATAATTTCTGCCGATGAAGATTTAGACACAATCAAACCTATTAAACGAACTGATCCTTTGAAATACTAATCGGCGAATAATGGAAATAATCATGTCTATTTCATGAGAAAAGTTCGAAAAATAAAGAATTCAAGTAGCCACACCAGACAATTTCCCTGCGCTAGTATAGTTCTCTAGCCCACCAGCCACGGATATAGAATAAGAGATTACAACATCAGCAGAATAGCAGGTGTTGGCAGCTGGCTTAACAGACGAAAGCGTCACTGTATATCTTGCAGCAGTTGTCCCCTGATTTTTTGGCAATGCCGGGGATACCGTATTCCCAGTGCCGTCTCCTGATACAGAAATTGTTGTCACGCTAACTGTTTGCTTTGGACTTGCCATGTCGAATGCTAAGCTACTAGGAGTGACAGTAAACTTTGGATTCTCAATCTTGAAGTCAGAGAATTGGCTTATTTGAGTCCCAACCCATTTGCATGGTTGAGTTAGGCCCATAGCATAAGCAACCCCAACCACGATAATTATTATAAGGATGGCCCAGCCATAAGTCATCAGAAACTCTAGTGCGCTCTGCCCCTTTTTCATAATATTATTTGAATTTCGCTGCTTTTA